>NZ_CP016294.1:3917500-4198652 GCF_001704155.1 Stenotrophomonas rhizophila
CTGATGGGAATGCCAGCCATGCGGCGGCCAGACATGGAACCTGCTTGGCGTCCTGTTGTCCAGCGCTGTCAGACAACCGGTCAGAACACGCGACAGTCACCGTCACCTGCCCGAAAACGGGTTTCGCGCAGTTTCGTTCTGCACTGCACAACGAGCAGACCCGACTGAATCGGGCGCTTGACGTCCCGGTAAAACAGGGCTGAAAGGCCCGCATTGCAGGGTTTGGCGCGTATACAGCGACCCGCCCCGGGACACGCAGGGACACCCACGCGCGACACCGCGAACGATGCGCTTCATGGCAGTTTGTTGACAACGCTGTCAGGCATCGGCCCAATCCGCCCACATCGTTGTTGAATCGTGTCAGACGCCGTAGGACTGCCATTACCGATTTCCCTGGGGAGGGAGCTGCAATGAAGACGTACAAGGCCGTACCCCGCAAGGCAATGCTCACTTCCGCGCTGCTCGCCGTGTTGGCCGGGCCGGCGTGGGCCCAGGACACCACCCGCGACGGCGCTGCGTCGTCGTCGGAAGGGCTGGATCCGGCCACGCTTGATACGGTGCAGGTCACCGGTATCCGTGGCAGCCTCACTTCGTCCATGAACCTCAAGCGCGACAGCCAGGGTGTGGTGGACGGCATCGTGGCCGAGGACATCGGCAAGTTCCCCGATACCAACCTGGCCGAATCGCTGCAGCGCATCAGCGGCGTGTCGATCGACCGCACCTCCAGCGGCGAAGGCTCCAAGGTGACCGTTCGCGGCATCGGCCCGGACTTCAACCTGGTGCTGCTCAACGGCCGCCAGATGCCGGCCTCCAATCTGGGCAACGGCGGCGCCGGCCTGTCCGGCTCGCGCTCGTTCGATTTCGCCAACATCGCCTCCGAGTCGATCTCGGCGGTGGAAGTGTTCAAGACCACCCGTGCCGACAACCCGACCGGTGGCATCGGTGCCACGATCAACGTCAAGACCCTGCGCCCGCTCGAATCGGCGCCGGTGGTGAGCGTCGGCCTGAAGGCCGTCAACGACACCTCCAACGACAACCTGCCCAGCACGCTGCAGGGTTCGAAGTACACCGGTGAGATCTCCGGCATCTTCAGTGACACCTATGCCGATGGTCGCGTCGGCGTGATGCTGAGCGGCAGCTACCAGGAGCGCGATTCCGGCTTCAACCAGGCCACGGTGGCCGAAGGTTGGGCCACGTTCGAAGGCGACAACACCACTGACTGGCGCGTGCTGCCGCAGCCGGGCCAGGGCTACGCGGACCGCATCCAGAACCGTCCCGGCCCCGATGACGTGTACGGCCGCCCGCAGAACACCGCCTACAACGTCAACGGCGTGCAGCGCCAGCGCACCAACGGCCAGGCCAGCCTGCAGTGGAAGCCGGTCGACAACGTGACCACCACGCTGGATTACACCTATGTGGAAAACAAGGTGCAGCAGCAGCGCAGTGAGCTGTCGGTGTGGTTCAACTACGGCCCCGGCGACAGCATCTGGACCAACGGCCCGGTCGCCGCGCCGATCATCTACAGCGAAGACATGGTCAATTCGGACGTGTCGATGGGGGGTGCGCAGCTGGCCACGAAGAACACGCTGGACTCGCTGGGCTTCAACGTGGAGTGGGAAGTCAACGATGCGTTGACCCTGAACTTCGACGCCCACCACTCCACCGGCGAATCGCAGCCCGACAGCCCGTATGGTTCGGCTGGCGTGCTCGGGGTTGCCGCGTTCGTGCGCGGCAAGACCACGGTCGACTACAGCGGCGACCTGCCGATCATCAACATCGCACTGCCGCCAGGCGGTGTGCAGGCGGCCGATGCCCTGGTCACCGGCTCTGTGTTCCAGAACAGCTACAACAAGTCCGAGGTGGAACAGTACCAGGGCCGCGGTACCTTCCAGTTCGCCGACTACTCCGCGTTGGACTTCGGCGTGGGCTACACCGACGTCAAGAACCGCTCGGCCTCGGCGATCATGCAGCGCAATACGTGGGGCGGCCTGGGCACCCCGGCCGACTACGATGACAGCATCTGGTACGCCGACGACATGGCCAGGTACTTCGATGCGTTCTCGGGGCACAACGATCCGCGCCTGACCGGCCAGTTCCTGGTGTTCGATTTCGACAGGCTGATCAACCGCGCCGCGCAGGTCGGCACCGCGTCCGACCCGGCCTGCCCGACCTGCTACGTGGCTCCCACCGAGTATTCGCAGGACATCCGCACCAACGAAACGTCCAAGAGCGCGTTCCTGCAGTACCGCACCACGTTCGACTGGTCGATGCCGCTGAACGTGGCCGTCGGCGTGCGCTATGAGCAGACCGACGTGGATTCCACCGCGATGGTGCGCGTGCCCAACGGGATCAGCTGGAGTTCGGCCAACGAGCTCAACATCGAATACGCCAGCGAAAGCGGCTTCATCAGCGACAGCGGCAAGTACGACTATGTGCTGCCCAACCTGGACCTGAAGCTGGACATCAGCGATACGCTGGCGCTGCGCGGCAGCTACAGCCGCAGCCTGGGCCGCGCGGGCTGGGACCAGATCCAGAGCGGGCAGTCGCTGGCCGACATCGTGCGCACCCAGGGTGGCAGCGGGTCGCGCGGCAACCCGGCGCTGGAGCCGCTGCTGTCAGACAACTTCGACCTGTCGCTGGAGTGGTACTACGGCGAATCCAGCTACGCCTCGGTCGGCTTCTTCCGCAAGAACATCAAGAACTTCATCAGCAACACCATCGTCCGCGAGAACACCGGCAACCTGCACACCCCCGTGGGTGGCGCCTACTGGAACGCAGCGCTGGCAGCCGGCTGCGGGGTGAGCGACATGCCCTGCATCCGCGATTACATCTTCACCAACTTCAACGGCCAGCCGGGCGTGACCGCCACCGGCACCAACTCGGCCGGCCAGCTCACCGGCACCATCGTCGGGCAGCCCGGCGACCCGGTCGCCGGCTTCGACATCACCCTGCCGGCCAACCAGCGTTCGGACCATCTCGATGGCTGGGAAGTGGCGGTGCAGCACCTGTTCGGCCAATCCGGCTTCGGCCTGGCGGCGAACTACACCAAGGTGAAGTCGGGGCTGACCTTCGACAACCAGAGCCTGGGCGACCAGTACCCGATGGTGGGCCTCAGCGATTCGGCCAACCTGGTGGCGTTCTACGACAAGCACAACTGGCAGATCCGTGCGGCCTACAACTGGCGCGACAAGTTCCTCAACGGCATCGGCGGCCAAGGTCCCAACCCGAACTACACCGATGATTACGGCCAGCTCGACCTCAACATCAGCTACGCGGTCAGCGAGCAGCTGTCGCTGAGCCTGGAGGCGATCAACCTCACCGACGAGACCATGCGCACCTACGCACGCCATACCAACATGCTGCGCTACGCCACCCAGACCGGCCCGCGCTACATGTTCGGCGTCCGCTACAAGTTCTGAGCAGCAGCGGTGTGGCGGGTCTACACTCGCCACACCGCCACCGCCTGCAAGCGACCCTGCCATGCCTGCCACGCCCGGTCCGATCGACGAAGTGCGCGACCTCGACCGCCACCGGCTGGCCGGGGTTCTCCCGGGCTGGACCACGCCCAAGGTGATCCGCGGGCTGGTGGCGGACTGGCCGATGGTCGGCGCCGCGCGCGACTCGGCCGATGCGGCGGTCGCCCACCTCAAGCAGTACGACCACGGCACCCTGCCGGTCACCGCCACGACCGCGCCGCCCGCAGCAAAGGGGCGGATCTTCTACAACGCGGACATGAGCGGCTTCAACTTCCGCCGCGAGCAGATCGCGCTGAAAGTGGTGCTCGATACGCTGCTCAAGTACCGCAGCACGCCCGAACCGCCCACCATCTACGTGGCCTCGACCACGCTGGACAGCTTCCTGCCCGGCTTCCGCCAGGACAATCCGCTGGCGCTGGGCGTGGACGGACCGCTGGCCAGCATCTGGATCGGCAACCGCTCGCGCATCGCCGCCCACCACGACGTGCCCGACAACCTGGCCTGCGTCGCCGCCGGCCGCCGCCGGGTCACCCTGTTTCCGCCCGATCAGATCGGCAACCTGTATGTCGGTCCGCTGGATTTCACCCCGGCCGGCCAGGCAGTGAGCCTGGTGGACTTCGCCGAACCGGACCTGGACCGCTTCCCGCGCTTTGCCCGGGCCATGGCCAGCGCGCAGGTGGCCGAGCTGGGCCCCGGTGATGCCGTGTTCATTCCTTCCCTGTGGTGGCACCACATGGAAGGGCTGGATGATTTCAACGTGCTGGTGAACTACTGGTGGCGCCCGGTGCCGGCCTGGATGGACCCGCCGATGAACGCCCTGATGCTGTCGCTGCTCGCGCTGCGCGGGCTGCCGCCGGCCCAGCGCAGGCACTGGCGGGCACTGTTCGACCACTACGTGTTCGGCGCCGAAGGCGAAGCCAACGCACATATCCCCGACAGCAAGCGCGGCGTGCTGGGTCCGCTGGATGAGGGCATGGCGGCCAATGTGCGCAGCGTGCTGCGCAAGCGGATGGAACGCTGAGTCCGGAACTCCCCCTTTGGGCGGCGAATCCGTGATAATCCGCGCCGGGACCCCCTCATCCGCCCCGTTGCAGCCTCATCGGTAGGACCGGTTGGCGCAGCATCCTGCCGGTCACTCTGCCATGCCCCTGCTGTCGTCCCGCCTCAACCTGGGCAAGCTGATCCTGGCGCTTGCCCTGCTCAGCGCGCTCGTCGCCCTGGCCAACACCCTGCACGCCAGCTACCGCGTGCAGCGCGAACAGCTGATCGGCACCACGCTCGAATCCAACCGGGTGTACGCCAGCAAGCTGGCCGAGAGCACCCAGAACTTCGTGCTGTCGGCCCAGCAGCAGCTGGCCTATGCCGCCACCGGCCTGGGCCAGCGGGCGCACACCCGCGCCGAGCTGGAAGCCGAAGCGGCGCGCCTGCAGCTGCAGACCAACAGCTTCAACTCGGTACTGATCGTGGACCCGGCCGGCACGGTGCTGGCCACCTCGCCGCTGAGCCTGGCCCTGCAGGGCGTGGTGCTCAACAGCCAAGGCAACAGCGAGGCGCTCAAGCGCCGCGAGCCGTACATCAGCGATCCCTACCAGTCGGCCACCGGCCGCCTGCTGGTCGCCATCTCGCACCCGATCTTCGACCCGCAGGGCCAGTACAAAGGCTATGTGAGCGGCACCATCTACCTGCGCCAGCGCAGCATCCTGCAGAGCCTGCTGGGCAAGCACTACTACCGCGACGGCTCGTATCTGTACGTGGTCGACCGCAATGGCCGCATCCTGTACCACATCGAACCCACCCGGGTTGGCCAGTTCGCCTTGGAGAACCCGGCGGTGAAGGCGGTGAGCCAGGGCCACTCGGGCGCGCAGGAAGTGCGCAACAGCCACGGCGTGCTGATGCTGGCCGGCTACGCGCCGGTGCCCAGCGTGGGCTGGGGCGTGGTGGCACAGCGCCCGACGGAGGCCACACTGGCGCCGCTGTCGCGCTTGATGAAAGCGGTGATCTGGAATGCCATTCCGCTGGGCGTGCTGTCGCTGCTGGTTACCTGGTGGTTCGCCCGGCGCATTTCGCTGCCGCTGTGGCAGATGGCGCGCAACGTGCAGAACCGCGACACCGGCATCGCCATCCGCCACGTGACCGGCATCAAGGCGTGGTACTACGAGGCCGCGCACCTCAAGCAGGCGCTGCTGTACAGCTTCAACCTGCTGCAGGACCGTATCGGCAAACTCAACCGCGCCAGCATGACCGACCCGCTCACCGGCCTGCAGAACCGCCGCGGCCTGCAGGAGGGGCTGGAAGACTGGCAGGCACGCGGGCAGCCGTTCGGGATCATCGCGCTGGATATCGACCGCTTCAAGACCATCAACGACCGCTTCGGCCATGCGGTGGGCGATGCGGTGATCCTGCGCATCGCCCAGCTGATGCGCGACGATTCGCGCGACACCGACCTGCTGTGCCGCAATGGCGGCGAGGAGTTCCTGATCCTGCTGCCCGGCATCGACGTCACCGCCAGCGCAGGCATCGCCGAGCGCCTGCGCCTGCAGGTGGAAGCAGAAGTGTTCGAACAGGTCGGCACGGTAACGGTATCGCTGGGCGTGGCCCACTACCCGTCCTACCACGAGGACCCGCAGCAGGCGCTGCGTCTGGCCGACAAGGCGCTGTACATGGCCAAGGAACAGGGTCGCAACCGGACCGTGGTGTATCCAGCGCCGGACGGCCCGGCCGGAAGCTGATGCTGAAACCGGATCGGCGCGCGGCGCCGATCCGGTGTTTCACCTGCTTACCCGCCCAGCGGGGTCAGCAGGCGCGGGCCAGTGCTGACGTCGGTCATGTACACGCCGCCGACCGCCAGCAGGCCAGCCACATCCTGTTCGCCGGGTCCGGCCTCCCGCCAGGGCGCATGCGCGCGCGGGCCCGGAATGTAGACGTTCCACTGGCCGTAGCCGCGCGTGACTTCGCCGAAGTCGAAGCTGACCGGCACGCGCACGGACCAGAACGGCTTGTCCTTCTCGTCACCCGTGCTGGGGGCGCGGAAGCTCCAGCGATGTGCGGCGTCCACGCTCTGCTTCGCGAACGCCTCGCGCAGGCGCTCCATGCGACGCGCATCACCGAGCACGCGCAGGTTGACCTGTTCGGCGATCACATCCATGACCTTGCCGTCACGGCCGACTTTCACGATCAACATCACATCGCCACTTCCGCCCATGTTCAGTGCGACCGAGGGAAACCGCGGCGGCGCCATCTTGATCGAGGTGACCTGGTCGGTGCTTGTGGCGTCGTACCCGCCGAAGGTCGCGGCGTCGAGCGTGACCATGTCCTTGCCGTCGGGCCCAATGTTGGCGACCAGGCGGATGGACACTTGGGTGCGCGCACGCACGGGCTTGCCATCGCGCACGATCGGCTCGAAGCGCCAGGTCTGCACGGAGCGGTCAACGAAGCTGGCCAGTTCTGCCGGCACCTTTTCGCGCTGGTCCAGCACGAAGCCTTCCACCTGCCCTTCGGTACCAATGTTGACCTGCCCGGTCAGCACCATGCTGCCTTCGGCGGTCCTGCGCATTTCGCTGCGTGTCTGTGCGGCGGCGTCCGGTGCGGCGGCGACGATGCTGCCGCCAAGTGCCAGGGCCAGTGCCAGGTAAAGGGAACTACGCATTGCACGACTCCTTGTGATCAGATGCCCAACGGGGTGAGCAGGCGCGGACCGTCATCCAGGTCGGCCATGTAGATGCCGCCCGCAGTCAGCAGGTCCGGTGCGGCGTCCTCGCCGGCCTGCGAGGTGCGCCACGGCGCGCGCTCGCGCGGGCCGGGAATATAGGCTTCCCACGTGCCGTAAGGCGTGCGTTCGCCCATCATGTAGCGGACCGGGATCCGCACGGTCCACGACTCGGCATCCTTGAGCCTGCCGGTGGTCGGCGGGCGGAAGGTCCAGCTGCGCGCCGCGGACACCGATGCACGGGCAAACTCGTTGCGCACCTGCCGCATCTGGTTTTCCTTGCCCACCACGCGCAGGTTCACCTGCTCGGCGACCACATCGTCCACGGTACCGTCGCGGCCGACCTTCACCAGCAGCAGCACTTCGCCCTTGGCGCGCATGGCCGCGAGATTCCTGGGGTAGGCCGGCAAGCGGAGCTCGCTGGAGGTCACCCGGCTGGTGTTTTCCGGGTCGTACTTGCTGAAGCTCGCACCCGCCACGCGCACGGTGTCGCCCGCGCCGCCCGGACCGGGCTGGGAGAGCAGGCGCAGGGTCACCGGCGTCTGTGTGGCGACCGCCGTGCCGTTGTCCACGACCGGCTGGAACTGCCATGCCTGCACCTGGTGCTGCACGAATGCGACCAGATCAGCCGACAGCTCGTCGGCATGGTCCAGCTGGAAGCCGGTGACGTGCCCGTCGGTACCGATATCGATCTTGCCGGTCAGCGTCATGCTGGCTTCGGCGGTCTCACGCACCGTACGCGCAGTCTGTGCAGCGGTATCGGTTGTCGCGACCAGCCCGGTGCCGCCCAATGCGAGGGCCAACGCCAGAAATTGGGGATAACGCATCTCACCTGCTCCTTGTGGATGAACCCCGAGGATAGCCCAGCGATGTGTCAGGGGGAAATCAGGCCAGGCGATGATGGGCTGCATAGGGCGGCGTATCGGGATAATCGCCGGCCGCGAACCGCGCCTGCAGCCCCTGCCACCATTGGGGATCAAACAGATGGGCGTGGTGTTCGCGCACGGCGGCAAGCTCGTCGGCGGGCAACCCCATGAAGGGCGCGAAGCGCTCCGGGAACACATCACGTGGGCCCACGTGGAACCACGGCTCATCGGCCATGGCTTCGTCGGCATTGCGCGGTGTCGGCCAGGCGCGGAACACGCAGTCGCTGACGAGGCACAGCTCGTCGTAGTCATAGAACACCGCGCGCCCATGCCGCGATACACCAAAGTTCTTGGGCAGCATGTCACCGGGGAAAATGTTGTTGCGTGCCATGTCGGTGATGGCCTGCGCATAGTCCAGCGCCGCGGCGCGGCGGGCCTCGCTGGTCTGTTCGCGCAGGTAGAGATTGAGCGGCCGGAAGCGCCGCTGCACGTAGCACAGCGCGATCACCAGCGAATCGCCGTCCTCACGCACGCTGGCCGCGCACTGGCTCAGCAGTTCTTCGCGCAGCGCCGGCGAGAAGCGGGCCTTGGGAAAGCGCAGGTGGCGGTAGGGTTGCGCGTCCAGCAGACGCCCGACGCGATCCAGGTTGAACACCAGCGCGTACTTTTCCTCCACCTGGTGCCGGGTCATGGTCTTGGGCCAGGCGAAGCGGTCGCGGATCAGTTTGAACACCAGTGGGTAACTGGGCAGCGTGAACACGGCCATGACCATGCCCGGTGTGCCATCGGCATGCACCAGCTGTTCGTCGGGGTGGTCATGGAAGTGCCGGAAGAAGGTCCGGTAGCGCTCGGTCTTGCCCTGCTTGGCGCGGCCCAGCACGGTGTAGATCTCATCGATCGGCTTGGCCGGCAGCAGGCTGCGCAGGAACACCACCGCATCTCCCACCGTGGCCAGGTCGGCCTGGAAGTAGCTGCGTGACACGCCGAACAGGTGCGCCACATCGCGACGCCGGGTCAGCACGGCTTCGGCACGCAGGCCGTTGTCGTCGTTGACCAGCGCGATCACGCAGGGAGAGAAGCGGTGTTCGCCGAACACCCGCCCCACCAGGTAGGCGCGACGCTCGCGGTAGAACACGGTATCCAGCAGCTCGATGCTGCGCACGGGCTGGGTACCCCAATGCTGCAGGTCGTCCTGCAGGCGCACGGCAATGGCCGCCGCACAGCGCAACTGGTGCGCATAGGGCACATCGAAGCGATAGTCACCCAGCACCCGCATGAAGGCCTCGGCCGGCCGCGTCGCCGACAGCGCGTAGGTATGCCGCGCGACCGGATGGGTGATGGCGTCGGATGGCTCCACATCCATTGCCATGAACTCCACTGCGGCATCCACGCCTTCAGTAGCGAACAGGCGCCGGGCCAGCGTGTTGTAGAAGGTTTTGTACAGTTCTGCGTCGATCAACCCACCCACCAGGCCTGCGTAGGCCCTGCGGATCTGCAGCCACAGCGCGCGCTCACCCACGGCCTCACGCGCTGCCCGCCGCAGCACATCCACCGTTTCGGCAATGCAGCGGTCATACAGCCCGATGCGTTCCACCGCATCCTGCCGCGCCCCGTTCCAGTCGCGGGTCTCGAAGCGTACCCGCGCGCGGCGCGTCACCCCGGCGAAACGCGCGTGGTAATCCTCGAAGGCATCACGGATCAGTGCCGCCAACCGCGTGGCGAGCGCTTCGTCATCAGGGGATGGGGCAACAGGCATGCAGGGCAACCGGGAAGACCACCCCAACCATAGTGGGGCCGGCCCATGGCCGGCAAGCGATCCCATCCCGGGCTGCCACCGACCACCCGGGGTGGCCGGCAGCAGAGTCAGGTCTTACAGCGCCAGGGACGCCTCCACGTCCTGCACCCGGCGCCGTGCCAGTGCCAGGTTGGACTTGTTGCGGTCCAGTACCAGGTAGAGGAACAGGCCCTTCCTGGAGGCCACCGGGCGCATGATGTGGTACGCCTTGCCCAGCGAGATCAGGATGTCCTCGATGGTGTCGTTGAGGTTCAGCGACGCGGCGGTCTTCATCTTCGCCCGGATCACTTCGGTGTTGCCCGCTGCCGCCACTTCCATGTCCATGCCCGAGCCCGCTTCGCCCAGCAGCATGCCGCTTTCATAGTCCACCAGTGCCACCGCCTGCGCGCCGTCGATGGTCATCAGCGCGCTCAAGGTTTCGCTCACACCTGCCATGTTGCACCCCATTTGGTTATCGAGCCCCTAGTTCCCCTGCGGATCGGCTCGTGATCCGCTGAGTTCGGCCATGATGTTGCGGCCACATTCCTTTGCACTCCAAAGCACCTTGCCGGTCACGCAGCGCGTGTCGCAGGCGGCCATCAGCAACAGCGGTGCGGGCGCGCACGGCAGCGCCAGCATCAGCACCTTGCCCTCGCCGGCTTCCAGCATCAGCACTTCCAGTTCGCCCAGCGACAGCTCGCGGCCCACGGCGGCGGCCAGTGCCAGCATCGCGCTGGTCATTGCCGCCAGGCGCTCGCCGTTACCGTGACTGCCGGCGGCCGGTACCAGCGCGAAGCCATCCACGCTGGCCAGCACCGCGCTGCGCACCCCATTGAGACTGTCGGCGAACGCTTGAAGGTGCTGGGCAACACGGTCGCGCACGGCCGGTTCCAGCCGACGCACATCCTGCCCGTCAGCCATGGGCCAGCACCAGGTCGCGGGTTTCCATCTCGCTCATCAGCACGTCCATCAGGAAGAGTCCTTGTTCGCGTTCGCGTGCGTCTACGGGCATCACCGGCAGCAGGCGGTCATCCCAACCCGCGACCGTCGCGCAGGAATCGAGGTCGAAGTCCGGGGCGAGGTCCATGCGCGAAACGCCAATCACGGCCGGCACCTGCGTGGCATGCTCGCGCAGCACACCCAGATAGCCCTGCAGTTCTTCCACCGCCGTGTGACGGGTGGCATCAAGCAGCAGCACCACACCACTGGCGCCCTTCAGCAGGATCGGCCAGATGAAGTCGAAGCGCTGCTGCCCGGGCGTGCCGTAGAGCCGCAGGCGGTCGCCGTTGGGCAGGTCGATATCGGCGTAGTCCATCGCCACTGTGGTGGAGGCCTTGTCGGCGCCGGCGCGGTCGCTGTTGTGCACGTCGGTATCCACCACCGCGCCTGCGGCGATGGCGCGCACCAGGGTCGACTTCCCGCACCCCATGCCCCCCAGCACCACGATCTTGTGTTCGCGCATGCTCAGCCCCCACCGCGCTGGCGAACGCTGCGCCACATCCGGGCCAGCAGGGTGCCGCCGCCCTCCTCTGCACGCAGCGGCACGCTGCTGGCCGGCGCATCTTCCAGCGCGGCATAGCCACACAGGTACGCCGGGTGCACGAAGCTGCGCACCGCATCCGGTGCCACCTCCAGCAGGGTGGCGCACTCGTCCAGGCTGCACGCGCGCTTGAGCAGCAGCGAACACAGCCGGAAGCTGTCGTGCTGGTGGCCCAGCACGCGGAAGTCGGGCCAGCGCAGCAGCTTCACCCGCGCACCGCGTTGCAGCCGGGCATCCAGGTCAAGCCAATGCGCGGGGCGCTGGCCCCATTGCCACAGCAGTGGGCGCAGCGGCTGGCGCGGCAGCGCGCCGCCCAGTTCCTGGTAGCGGCGTTCGGAAAGCCCGTGCAGTGACAGCGCTTCAAACTGATCTGACAGAAGCTGGGCAAGGCTGCAGGGGTCGGTACCGGGCAGCACCACCATCTGATCCTGCGCGAAATCCAACAGCAGGGTGGGCGCTTCGTTGAGCACCAGCACTGCGTGACCCTGCCGCGCGGGCAGGCGCTCGCGCAGCGCGCGGGTGATCGCCTTGGCGCCCTGCGCCGTGCACGGTTCGTCGATCCGCAGCGGCGCACCAGGCATCTGCCGCAAGGCGTCTTCGATGGCGTGGTCGTCGAGTACGCCGTAATCATCGCCCTGTCCCTGGTGCAACTGCCCGTTCTGGTCTTCCACCCAGACCTGGATGCGCGGTCGCTCGCGCACCATGCGCAGCGCGGCGTTGCGCAGTGCCGGCGTGTCCTTGATCACCAGCAGGTCGCACTCGTCGAGGTCGCGGCAGCTGCGTACCGTATCGGCCGGCAACGAGGCGGCCACGCGCAGGCGCTGCAGCAACGCCCGTTCTCCCTGGACATCCGATCCGACCACCAGCACCCTGGCCATGCCCTTCCCCTGGCTTGTGAGAGATCACAGCTACTGCGGAACGCTCGCCGATAGCCTATGCCAAGGATCTCGCGCAGTTCGGTGACGGATTGCTCACTTCGCGTTGGCGAAACGGCCGGATCCTTCCGGTATGCGCGCCTTGGCGGCAAGCAGGTTTCATGCCCTGTTTACCTCCTGCGGCTGGCGAGAGAGTGCCAGAGCCACCCGGACGGGCGTCACGTATTTACGGCCAAAAACAAAAGCCCGCGCCTAAACGCGGGTTTCCTATCGAACAAGTGACGCGAAGTCAGTGCGTATAGTCAGTTCTCTTGGTTTGGGGGCCTGACCTGGTCGGGTTCACCAACCGTCACGGTGCCAGATCCACCACCACCACCGCCGCCACCGCCCGACCCGCCACCACCGCCACCTGAACCACCACCCGGGTTCCCATTCCCACTACCGATACCGCCCGGCGGTGGATCGATAGGCATCCTCCTATCAGTTACGTAATGACCATTGAGATTCTGCACGTAGGTTGCACAATGCGTCGCGTTGCAGATCATGTAACTTGTACCCGTTGCATACATCCACATCGGAATCCAGCCGTCGATGATTGCGAGGTTCTTCTCAAGGAACTCCTGCGTTGCGGAATCTATGATTGGCGATCGCACTTCGCAATTGTTGTCGCAGACAATCGGCCCCCTATTGAAGGCATACAACATCGAGCAGGCCAACGCTGCAGTGGTCAGCACGGCGATGACCGCCACGGTCTTCATGACTCTTGGTCCATTGGTGTTAGTGAGTAGCGCAACATTCATCATAGAACTCCTGTGCCTTGACGTTTGATTCCCTGATCTGCGCGGTATTCAATCCATCCCGAAGCCACTGCAGTCGATTTCTTGAGACGATGCCTGGAGCAGCGCGCTCTGCCGCCAGGTAGTAGGCATAGCTGGTGGTGTGGTCCTGCTCCGTCATCACCCCAACCTGGTAGGCGTTGCCGAGTCCCATCAGTGCATCGATGCTCCCGCGACCGGCAGCAGATCCCAAGTACTCCATCGTTTGACGCTTGTACTCGACAACTACGTCGGGATTTTTGAAGATTTCCTGGATACCACCGAGTGCCTGTTCTGGATCGGCCACGAAGACCAGCTGTGCACCTAGATGGCCTTGCTCGGCGCCCAATCGAAGCCAGTCCGATCTCGCTGCCAGATACTCCAGCGGAATGTCTCGACATTCCTCTTCACTTTTCTCATCCAAGGAAGATCGCGCTCCGCCGCTCGGCCCCATCAGGAGCATGCATTGCGATATTTTCAGATAGATTTCGTAGGACGCCTTGCCATCTCCTGCACGCGCACGGGGCTCCAGCCTGCGGATTACAGAAGTTGCATTGCCCTCGGGTGACGAGCCGAAATCCTTTACATTGAAGGCACGGCCACCTAGTTGTGTTTTCACGATCCCGTATCGAGTCTCGGGGTCGGCAGGCGTGTTGTTGTCGACCATTACGCCTGGGTCTTTGTTGGCATCCGTTGATGTTCCGGACAGCCGCTGTCCCTGGCCGCTTGATGGTTCAGCGGGCCCATCCCTGGCGCCACACCCACCAAGAAGCGTTGCCAATGCGATCCCATGAATAAGCTTGACCATCTGTTGGATCTCCATTCCAGATCTGAGCGGCCTGCGCAAGGCGGGCTGAGTTGGTTACGTCGTAGTACGACCTTAAGCGCCGCCTCAGACCGCGAACATCAGAGTGATGCGGCCTTTATCGTCAGGATGTTCCTGTATGGAGCTATGCCGCTCCTCGCAACAGAAGATTGTGTCTCACTGAGAAACCCACAAAAAAACCCGCGCCGAAGCGCGGGTTTCCTGTCGAACACCACCAGGGTGGAATCGAACGCTTAGAGTGCTGCCAGTGCGTCGTTGAACGTGCTGCTCGGGCGCATCGCCTTGCTGGCCTTGGCCACGTCCGGGCGGTAGTAACCGCCGATGTCGACCGGCTTGCCCTGCGCGGCGATCAGCTCACCGACGATGGCCGCTTCATTGTCCGACAGTGCCTTGGCCAGCGGGGCGAAGCGGGCCTTCAGCGCGGCATCGTCGTCCTGCGCGGCCAGGGCCTGGGCCCAGTACAGCGCGATGTAGAAGTGGCTGCCACGGTTGTCGATGCCACCGAGCTTGCGCGAGGGCGACTTGTCGTTGTCCAGGAACTGGCCATTGGCCTGGTCCAGGGTCTTGGCCAGCACCGTCGCACCGGCATTGTCGTAGCGGTTGCCCAGGTGCTCGAGCGAGGCGGCCAGGGCCAGGAATTCACCCAGCGAATCCCAGCGCAGGTAGTCCTCTTCCACGAACTGCTGCACGTGCTTGGGAGCCGAACCACCGGCGCCGGTTTCGAACAGGCCACCACCGGCCATCAGCGGCACGATGGAGAGCATCTTGGCGCTGGTGCCCAGTTCCATGATCGGGAACAGGTCGGTGAGGTAATCGCGCAGCACGTTGCCGGTCACCGAGATGGTGTCTTCACCCTTGCGGATGCGGTCCAGCGAGAACGCGGTCGCTTCCACCGGGGCCAGGATGCGGATGTCCAGGCCGTTGGTATCGTGGTCCTTCAGGTAGGTTTCGACCTTGGCGATCACCTGCGCATCGTGCGCGCGCGAGGCATCCAGCCAGAACACGGCCGGGGTGCTGCTCAGGCGGGCGCGGTTGACGGCCAGCTTGACCCAGTCCTGGATCGGGGCGTCCTTGGTCTGGCACATGCGCCAGATGTCGCCGGTCTGCACGGCGTGTTCGAACACCACGTTGCCGGCATCGTCGGTGACGCGCACGGTGCCGTCGGCCGGAATCTGGAAGGTCTTGTCGTGCGAGCCGTATTCTTCAGCCTTCTGCGCCATCAGGCCGACGTTCGGCACCGAGCCCATGGTGGCCGGGTCGAACGCGCCGTGGGCGATGCAGTCGTCGATCACGGCCTGGTATACACCGGCGTAGCAGCGGTCAGGAATGACAGCCTTGGTGTCCTGCAGCTTGCCATCGGCATTCCACATGCCACCGGAGTCGCGGATCATGGCCGGCATCGAGGCATCGACGATGACGTCGCTGGGCACGTGCAGGTTGGTGATCCCCTTGTCGGAATTGACCATGGCCAGGCCCGGGCGCTTGCCGTATTCGGCAGCCAGATCGGCCTTGATCGCTTCCTGGGTGGCTTCAGGCAGCTGCGGCAGGCGCGCGTACAGGTCGCCGATGCCGTTGTTGGGGTCGAAGCCGGCCTGCTTGAGCACGTCGGCGTGCTTGGCCAGCACGTCCTTGTAGAACTCTTCGACGACCACGCCGAACATGATCGGGTCGGACACCTTCATCATGGTGGCCTTCAGGTGCAGCGAGAACAGGACGCCCTTGGCCTTGGCATCGGCGATCTGCGCCTGCACGAACGCGGCCAGCGCGTTGCGGCTCATCACCGCGGCATCGACGATCTCACCAGCTTTAACGGCGGTCTTTTCCTTCAGCACGACGGTGGTGCCGTCGGCCTGCTGCAGTTCGATCTTCAGGTTGCCGGCGGCGGCCAGGGTGGCCGACTTTTCGCTGCCGTAGAAATCGCCGCCGTCCATGTGCGAGACGTGCGACTTCGATTCGTTGGACCACTTGCCCATGCGGTGCGGGTGCTTGCGGGCGTAGTTCTTGACCGACAGCGGCGCGCGGCGGTCGGAGTTGCCTTCGCGCAGCACCGGGTTCACCGCGCTGCCCTTGACCTTGTCATAGCGCGCCTTGATGTCGCGCGAGACGTCGTCAGTGGGCACGTCCGGGTAGTTGGGCAGGGCATAGCCCTGGTCCTGGAGCTCCTTGATGGCCGCCTTGAGCTGCGGCACCGAGGCGCTGATGTTGGGCAGTTTGATGATGTTGGCGTCCGGGGTGGTCGCCAGCTGGCCCAGTTCGGCCAGGTGGTCGGCTTCCTTCTGGTCGTCCTTCAGGAAATCCGGGAACAGCGCCAGGATGCGGCCGGACAGCGAGATGTCACGGGTTTCGACTGCGATGCCGGCGGTGGCAGTGTAGGCCTCGACGATCGGCAGCAGCGACTGGGTGGCCAGGAACGGGGCTTCATCGGTAAGCGTGTACAGAATCTTGGGCGTGTTCGACATGGGGGACAGTGCTCTCCGGGTAACCCCCGCATTGTCGCGGTTTCAGCCCCGGGGAGCAAAGCGGGGCCATACGCGATGGTATTGGAACGCTGTGTGGCACAAAAAAAAGACGCAGCCTCGCGGCTGCGTCCATCGTGAGCCCGTGCCGGGAGAGAGTCGGCGGGACTTACTTGACCTCAAACTCCTGCGGCGTTCCAGCCGCCTTACCATCTACCGTGACTTCCGCGCGGTACTTGCCCGCCGGCCAGCCATTGGCATTCGTGAAGCTGATGTTGGTGGTCTCATCGCCGGTCGTGTTCAGCACCTGGCTCTGTTCACCCGCCACCTGGCCGTCCTGATAGGTCAGCTTGGCGCCAACGTTGGCGTTGGTGGCCGTGCCTGCGGTGCGGACCGAAATGATGATCACGTCCTTCGGAGCAAACAGTGCTGCCGCCGCGACGGTCTTGTCGGCCGCGGCGGTCTTGCCGACAGTTACGCCGGAAACGTTGACCGGCGCGGCGGCCGTCATCGGCTGCGGTGCGGCGGGTTCGACCGGGGTCGTCGCTACCGGGGCAGCCGGCTGCGCGTTGTTGTCGACGGTTTCTTCCTTCTTCTTGCAGCCGGCCAGCGCAACGGTGGCCAGCAGGGCAGCAAGTACGGCGGTACTGATGGACGTCTTCTTCATGGAATTCCTCCCTGGGAATCAATAATGGACAGCAGGCGGAGCGGGCTTAGTCTTTAGGCGGCAGTTTGAGCGTCTGGCCCGGGAAGATCTTGTCGGGGTCATCCAGGACGTCACGGTTGGCCTCGAAAATCTTCTTCCAGGCGTTGCCATCGCCCAGCTCGTTCTTGGCAATCTTCGACAGCGAGTCACCGCTCTTTACGGTGTAGGTGCTACCCCCCACCTTTTCGGCGGTGGTATCCACCGAAGCGGTCACGCCGGAGAAATCTGCCTTTTCCACCTTCTGCGCAGTGGTATCCACGCTGGAGGTGACGCCGGAGAAATCGGCCTTCTTGTCGGTACTCATCCACACGCTCCCGTCTTGAATAGAACGACCTGGATCGCACGGTGTCACAGGCCTTGTTAATGGGGCATGGCGCAGGCGTGAAGACGCTGGACGTATTTCTGAACGGGGCGCTGGAGGGGCCGCCGGCCACGCTAAAATGGCGCCATGAATACCCCCCAGGACTCCAGCCTCGGTCGCGAGGTTGCTTACCCCTCCCAGTACGACCCCGCCCTGCTCTTCCCGATCCCGCGCCGCGCCGCGCGCGAGGAGCTCGGCGTGGACGAGGCCAACCTGCCGTTCGTCGGCCATGACCGCTGGCAGGCCTATGAGCTGAGCTGGCTGGACCGGCGCGGCAAGCCACGCGTCGCCGTGGCCACCATCAGCGTGCCATGCACCTCGCCGAACCTGATCGAATCCAAGTCGTTCAAGCTCTACCTCAACTCGCTCAACAGCACGCGCTTTGACGATGACGAGCAGGCCCGCCAGCGCATTGCCGGTGACCTGTCGGCCTGCGCCGGGGCGGTAGTGAACGTGGTGTTCGGGGTGCCGCTGCTGGTGGAAGCGGCCGAAGGCGAATCATTGGATGAGCTGGATGTGGCGATCGAGCGCTACGGCCCGCCGGCGCCGGAGTACCTGTCGGCCAATGCCGGCCAGGTGGTGACCGAGACGCTCAGTTCGGCGCTGCTCAAGTCCAACTGCCCGGTCACCGGCCAGCCGGACTGGGCCAGCGTGAGCGTGCGCTACCGCGGCCCGCGCATCGACCGCGAAGGCCTGCTGCGCTACCTGGTGAGCTACCGCGAGCATGCCGAATTCCACGAGCAGTGCGTGGAGCGCATCTTCAACGAGCTCACCCTGCGCTGCCAGCCGGAGTGGCTGGAAGTGGAGGCGCGCTACACCCGCCGCGGCGGGTTGGACATCAACCCGTGGCGGGCCAGCGCCGGCATCGAGCAGCCGGCGCGGACCGTGCGGGACCTGCGCCAGTAGCGCACGACCGTTGGTCGTGCGACCTCAGCCCGGCGTCGGGCTGTTGAGGAAGTCCAGGCTCACCTGCAACAACGCCCGCAGGCCTACATCCAGTGCTTTCTCATCGAGCAGGAACTTCGGGGAGTGGTTGGCCGGGGCCTTGGCCGGGTCAATCCCTTCGCTGGTGGAGCCGACGAAGAAGAACATGCCCGGCACCTGCTGGGCATACAGCGAGAAGTCTTCGGCGCCCATCTGCAGCGGAGGCTCGTAGACGTTGGCTTCGCCGACCACGGCCTGCAGGCTGGGCAGCATGCGCGCGGTCAGGGCCGGGTCGTTGACCGTGGCCGGGTTGCCCTCGGCTTCGAAGATTTCCGTTTCCGCCTTGGCGCCATGCGCGGCGGCGGTGTGCTCGGCCACGTTGCGCAGGTCGGCGAAGATCTGCTGGCGCATGCCTTCGTCGAAGGTGCGGATGGTGCCCACCATCTCCACTTCGTCGGGAATGATGTTGTAGCGGATGCCGCCCTTGATCGCGCCGAAGGACACCACCGCCGGCTGCTTGGAGATGTTGGAGCGGCGGCTGACGATGGTCTGCGCGGTGCCGACCAGGTCGGCGGTGGCCACGATCGGATCGACCCCGTTCCACGGTGCCGAGCCATGGGTCTGGCGGCCGATCACCTTGATCCCGAAGCGGTCCGAGGCCGCCATCAGCGGGCCACCGCGGACGGCGATCTGCCCGGCCTGGACGCTGGAGAACACGTGCAGGCCGAACACGGCATCCGGCTTGAAGTCGGCAAACAGGCCTTCCTTGAGCATCAACGCGGCACCGCCCTCTTCCGGCGGCGGCGCGCCTTCTTCGGAAGGCTGGAAGATCAGCATCACTTCGCCGGGCAGGTTCTCGCGCATCTTCACCAGCGCGTCGGCCACGCCGAGCAGGGTGGCGGTGTGGGCGTCATGCCCGCAGGCGTGCATCACGCCCACCGGTTCGCCGCGATAGGTGCTGGTGGCCTTGGAGGCAAACGGCAGGCCGGTCTGTTCGGTCACCGGCAGCGCGTCCATGTCCGCGCGCAGGGCGATGCGCGGGCCGGGCTTGCCGCCTTTGATGATGGCCACCACGCCGTGATGGGCGATGCCGGTCCTGGGCTTCAGGCCCATCGCACGCAGCTGTTCGGCCACCTTGGCCGAGGTGCGCTCTTCGCGGTTGGACAGCTCCGGGTGCTGGTGGAAGTCGCGGCGCCACTGCACTACCTGGGCCTGCAGACGAGCGGCGGCGGCGGTGACTTCCGGGCGTTCTGCAGGGGCGGTGGCGGCCAGCGCGGGCGAGGCGAGCAGCAGGGCGGACAGCAGCAGCGACAGACGGGGCATTCGGGTCTCCGACGGGGTTCCAGGGGCTTGAACCTGAATGTAGGGCATCGGGGTGGTTTTCGCTGTAACTTTCGGCGCCCGGGAACGTTGTCCGGGAAAGCAACCGTCGTCGGTTGAACCTTGTCGGCGCTTGCGGGTCTGACCGCCCGTCCCATTTGTCATGCATTAAAGGACACGGGTGGCGGGTATGCTTTGCCACTGCCAACCGGGCCCCGCCCTTCGCCAGCCTCAGGAGTTTTGAATGTCGCGTTTCTGGAAGATCGTGCTGCTGGTGATCGCAGTGCTGGTGGTGGGGCTGGTCGGCATGCACCTGCTCAACGGTGGCAAGGGCAAGGATGCCAAGCCAGGGGCGCAGGCCGAGGCCGGCAAGGACGGCGAACGCGATACCGGCCCGGTGCCGGTGACGGTGATCGACGCGGCCCGCCAGGATGTGCCGGTCTACGCCAGCGCGCTGGGCACGGTGAGCGCGATGAACACCGTGACCGTAAGCCCGCAGGTGGGCGGCCAGCTGATCAGCCTGAACTTCAAGGAAGGCCAGGAAGTGAAGCAGGGCGACCTGCTGGCGCAGATCGATCCGCGCACGCTGCAGGCCAGCTATGACGAAGCGGCAGCGGCCAAGAAGCAGAACCAGGCCCAGCTGGCCACGGCGCGCTCGAACTACCAGCGCTCCAATTCGCCCGAATACCGCCAGTACGTCGCCAAGACCGACCTGGACACCCAGCGCAACCAGGTGGCCCAGTACGAAAGCGCGGTGGCGGCCAATGAGGCCAGCATGCGCGCGGCCCAGGTGCAGCTGCAGTACACCCGCGTGACCGCGCCCATCTCCGGCATTGCCGGCATCCGTGCGGTGGATGCAGGCAATGTGGTCAGCGCCGGTACCGCGCTGGTCACCCTGACCCAGATCCACCCGATCCACGTGGTGTTCAACCTGCCCGAACGCCAGCTGCCGGACGTTCGCCAGGCCCAGCAGGCCGGCCCGGTGACCATCGCCGCGCTGGACCGCAACGACTCGCACGTACTCACCGATGGCGGAACGCTGGACGTGGTGGACAACCAGATCAGCAGCGACAGCGGCACCTTCCGCGCGCGCGCCCTGTTCGATAATCAAGACAACACCCTGTGGCCGGGCCAGTTCGTCAACGTGCGCATGCAGCTGCGCACCATTGCCGGCGGCGTGGTCATCCCCACTCAGGCCGTCATGCGCGGGCCCGATGGCGAGTACGTCTATATCGTCAAGCCGGACAACACGGTGGCCATGCAGACCGTGAAGAGCGGCGTGGAAGTGGGCGACAGCAACATCCAGATCACCGAAGGCCTGAAGGGCGGTGAGCGCGTGGTCAGCGAAGGCCAGTTCCGGCTCAAGCCGGGCAGCAAGGTCACCGCGCTGAAGCCGGGCGAGACGCCGGCCGCGCCGACCGAGGCCGAACTCAAGGCCGCCGCGCAGAAACAGGGCCCGGGTGGGCGTCGTGGCGGCGGCCCGCGCTGACCGCGCACGCCGTGTCCCCAACGCCGGCCAGGTGGCCGGCGTTCGCCTCCCGCATCGCCGTCTGACGTAACAGCAAGGATCCGCCCGTGGGCTTTTCGACGATCTTCATCCGCCGCCCCATCGCCACCTCGCTGCTGATGGCGGGCCTGCTGCTGCTCGGCATCCTCGGCTACCGCCAGCTGCCGGTCTCGGCGCTGCCGGAAATCGATGCGCCCAGCCTGGTGGTCACCACCCAGTACCCGGGTGCGAACGCCACCACCATGGCCTCGCTGGTGACCACGCCACTGGAGCGTCAATTCGGGCAGATCTCCGGGCTGGAGCTGATGACCTCCGATTCGTCGGCCGGCCTGTCCACCATCATCCTGCAGTTTTCGATGGACCGCGACATCGACATCGCCGCACAGGACGTGCAGGCCGCGATCCGCCAGGCCACCCTGCCGTCATCGCTGCCGTACCAGCCGGTCTACAACCGGGTGAACCCGGCCGACGCGGCGATCATCACCCTCAAGCTCACCTCCGACACGCGGCCGCTGCGCGATGTGAACAACTACGCCGACTCGATCCTGGCCCAGCGCCTGTCGCAGGTGCAGGGCGTGGGCCTGGTGTCGATCGCCGGCAACGTGCGCCCGGCCGTGCGGATCCAGGTCAACCCGGCGCAGCTGTCCAACATGGGCCTGACCCTGGAAGACCTGCGCAGCGCGCTGACCCAGGCCAACGTCAATGCGCCCAAGGGCTCGCTCAACGGCAAGACCCAGTCCTACAGCATCGGCACCAACGATCAGCTGACCAGCGCGGCGGAGTACCGCGAGACCATCATCAGCTACAAGAACGGCGCGCCGGTGCGGTTGGCGGACGTGGCCGAGGTGGTCGACGGCGTGGAGAACGACCAGCTCGCCGCCTGGGCCGATGGCAAGCCGGCGGTACTGCTGGAAATCCGCCGCCAGCCCGGTGCCAACATCGTGCAGACGGTGGAGCGCATCCGCGCATTGATGCCGCAGCTGCAGAACGTGCTGCCGGCCGACGTGCACCTGGAAGTGTTCTCTGACCGTACCGAGACCATCCGCGCCTCCGTGCATGAAGTGCAGTTCACCCTGATCCTGACCATCGGCCTGGTGGTGGCGGTGATCTTCGTGTTCCTGCGCCGCCTGTGGGCCACGATCATTCCCTCGGTGGCGGTGCCGCTGTCGCTGGCGGGCACGTTCGGGGTGATGGCCTTTGCCGGCATGTCGCTGGACAACCTGTCGCTGATGGCGCTGGTGGTGGCCACCGGCTTCGTGGTCGACGATGCGATCGTGATGATCGAGAACATCGTGCGCTATATCGAACAGGGCAAGAGCGGACCGGAAGCGGCCGAGATCGGCGCGCGCCAGATCGGCTTCACCGTGCTCTCGCTCACCGTGTCGCTGGTGGCGGTGTTCCTGCCGCTGCTGCTGATGCCTGGCGTCACCGGCCGCCTGTTCCACGAGTTCGCGTGGGTGCTGAGCATCGCGGTGGTGCTGTCGATGCTGATCTCGCTGACGCTCACCCCGATGATGTGCGCCTACCTGCTCAAGCCCGACGCGCTGCCCGAGGGCGAGGATGCGCACGAGCGTGCGCATGCGGCCGGCAAGCAGACCGTGTGGAGCCGCACCGTCGGCCTGTACGAACGCAGCCTGGACTGGGTGCTGGACCACCAGCGCATGACCCTGGCGGTGGCCGCCGGCGCGCTGGTGTTGACCGTGGTGCTGTACATCGTCATTCCCAAGGGCCTGCTGCCCGAGCAGGACACCGGGCTGATCACCGGCGTGGTCCAGGCCGACCAGAACATCGCGTTCCCGCAGATGGAGCAGCGCACCAAGGCGGTGGCCGAAGCGCTGCGCAGGGACCCGGCGGTGACCGGCGTGGCCGCCTTCATCGGCGCCGGCAGCATGAACCCCACGCTCAACCAGGGCCAGCTGTCGATCGTGCTGAAGGAGCGCGGCGACCGCGACGGGCTGGAAGACATCCTGCCGCGCCTGCAGCAGGCCGTGGCCGGCATCCCCGGCGTGGCGCTGTACCTCAAGCCGGTGCAGGACGTGACCCTGGATACCCGCGTGGCCGCGACCGAGTACCAGTACTCGCTGTCGGACGTGGACAGCGCGCAGGTTGCGCTGCAGGCCACCCGCCTGACCGAGGCGCTGCGCCAGCGTCCGGAACTGGCGGATGTGGACAACAACCTGTCCAACCAGGGCCGCGCGCTGGAGCTGAACATCGACCGCGACAAGGCCAGCGTGCTGGGCGTGCCGATGCAGACCATCGACGACACGCTGTACGACGCCTTCGGCCAGCGCCAGATCTCGACCATCTTCACCGAGCTCAACCAGTACCGCGTGGTGCTGGAAGTGGCGCCGGAGTTCCGCACCAGCACCGCCCTGATGAACCAGCTGGCGGTGGCCTCCAACGGCGCCGGCGCGCTGACCGGCAGCAATGCCACCAACTTCGGCCAGGTCACCTCGTCCAACTCCTCCACCGCCACCGGTATCGGCGCGCAGAACACCGGCATTCCGGTAGGTGCGGGCAACATCATTCCGCTGGCGGCGCTGGCCGAAGGCAAGGTCACCAGTACCCCGCTGGTGGTCAGCCACCAGCAGCAGCTGCCGGCGGTGACGGTCTCGTTCAACATCGCCCCGGGCTATTCGCTGTCCGATGCGGTCAAGGCGATCGAAGAGACCCGCGCCAGCCTCGACATGCCGGCGCAGGTGCACGCGCAGTTCATCGGCAAGGCCGCCGAGTTCACCGGCAGCCAGACCGACGTGGTGTGGCTGCTGCTGGCCTCGCTGGTGGTGATCTACATCGTGCTGGGCGTGCTGTACGAGAGCTACATCCACCCGATCACGATCATTTCCACCCTGCCGCCGGCCGGCGTGGGCGCGCTGCTGGCACTGATGGTGTGTGGGCTGAGCCTGTCGGTGGATGGCATTGTCGGCATCGTGCTGCTGATCGGCATCGTCAAGAAGAACGGCATCATGATGGTGGACTTCGCCATCGAGGCGCGCCGCGCCGGAGCCAACGCGCACGAAGCGATCCGCCGCGCCTGCCTGCTGCGCTTCCGCCCGATCATGATGACCACCGCCGCGGCCATGCTGGGCGCGTTGCCGCTGGCGCTGGGCACCGGCATCGGTTCGGAGCTGCGCCGCCCGCTGGGCATCGCCATCGTCGGCGGCCTGCTGATCTCGCAGCTGGTCACGCTGTACACCACGCCGGTGATCTACCTGTACATGGAGCGCTACTCCGAATGGCTGCGCCAGCGCCGTGAACAGCGCGCGCTGCGCAACGCCACCTCACAGGACCGCGCGTGAACATCTCCGGCCCGTTCATCCGCCGCCCGATCGGCACCGCGCTGCTGGCCATCGGCCTGTTCGTGGTCGGGTTGATGTGCTACCTGAAGCTGGGGGTGTCGGCACTGCCGAACATCCAGATCCCGGTGATTTTCGTGCACGCCAGCCAGTCCGGCGCGGACGCCACCACGATGGCCTCCACGGTCACCGCGCCGCTGGAGCGCCACCTGGGCCAGCTGCCCGGCGTGGACCAGATGCGCTCGTCCAGCTCCGAAGGCAGCTCGCTGGTCTTCATGATCTTCCAGAGCGGGGTCGACATCGATTCGGCCGCGCTGGACGTGCAGACCGCGATCAACTCGGCCCAGGCCGACCTGCCCTCCGGGCTGGGTTCGCCGATGTTCCAGAAGGCCAACCCGAACGACGATCCGGTCATCGCCATCGCGTTGACCTCGCAGACGCAGTCGGCCGATGAGCTGTACAACGTGGCCGATTCGCTGCTGGCCCAGCGCATCCGCCAGATCAGCGGGGTGTCGTCGGTGGACATCGCCGGCGCCTCCACCCCGGCGGTGCGGGTGGACGTCAACCTGCGCCTGCTCAATGCGCTCAACCTCACCCCGGACGACCTGCGCAATGCGGTGCGCGCCGCCAATGTGACCTCGCCCACCGGCTTCCTGACCGATGGCAACACCACAACGGCGATCATCGCCAACGATTCAGTGGCGCGCGCGGCCGACTTCGCCAACCTGGTGATCAAGACCCAGGATGATGGCCGGGTGATCCGCCTGAAGGACGTGGCCAACGTCTACGACGGCCAGCAGGACGCCTACCAGGCCGCGTGGTTCGACCACAAACCGGCGGTGGTGATGTATGTGTTCACCCGCGCCGGGGCCAACATCGTGGAGACGGTGGACCGGGTCAAGGCGCAGATCCCGATGCTGCGCGACTACCTGCAGCCGGGCACCACGCTCACCCCGTACTTCGACCGCACCCCGACCATCCGCTCGTCGCTGCACGAAGTGCAGATCACCCTGCTGATCAGCCTGGCGATGGTGATCCTGACCATGGCGCTGTTCCTGCGCCGGCTGGCGCCGACCCTGATCGCGGCGATCACCGTGCCGCTGTCGCTGGCGGGTGCGGCGCTGGTGATGTACGTGTTCGGCTTCACCCTGAACAACCTGAGCCTGCTGGCGCTGGTGATCGCGATCGGCTTCGTGGTCGATGACGCGATCGTGGTGATCGAAAACATCATGCGCCACCTCGACGAAGGCATGCCGCGCATGCAGGCGGCCTTGACCGGCGCCCGCGAGATCGGCTTCACCATCGTCTCCATCACCGCCTCGCTGGTGGCGGTGTTCATTCCGCTGCTGTTTGCCAGCGGCATGGTCGGTGCGTTCTTCCGCGAGTTCACCGTGACCCTGGTGGCCGCCATCGTGGTCTCGATGATCGTCTCGCTCACGCTCACCCCGGCGCTGTGCAGCCGCTTCCTCAGCGCCCACACGGAGCCGGACAAGCCCTCGCGGATCGGCCGCTTCCTGGATGCCACCCACGACCGCATGCTGCGCGTGTACACCGTCTGCCTGGACTTCTCGCTGCGCCACGCGCTGCTGCTGTCGCTGACCCCGATCCTGCTGATCGTGGCCACGGTGATGCTGGCGGGCGCGGTCAAGAAGGGCTCGTTCCCGCCGCAGGACACCGGCCTGATCTGGGGCCGCGCCAACTCCAGCGCGACGGTGTCCTTCGAAGACATGGTCAACCGCCAGCGCCGCATCACCGATATGCTGATGGCCGACCCGGCGGTGAAAACCGTGGGCGTGCGCCTGGGCAGCGGCCGCCAGGGGTCCAGCGCGCAGTTCAACATCGAGCTGAAGACCCGCAAGGAAGGCCGCCGCGAAACCACCGCGCAGGCGCTGGCCCGGCTGAGCGCCAAGGCCGACCGCTACCCCGACCTGGAGCTGCGCCTGCGCGCGATCCAGGATCTTCCCAGCGATGGCGGCGGCGGCAACAGCCAGGGCGCGCAGTACCGCGTGTCGCTGCAGGGCAACGACCTGGCCCAGCTGCAGGAATGGCTGCCCAAGGTGCAGGCCGCACTGAAGAAGAACCCCATGCTGCGCGACGTCGGCACCGACGTGGACACCGCCGGGCTGCGCCAGAACATCGAGATCGACCGGGCCAAGGCCGCGCGCCTGGGCGTGTCGGTCGGCGCGATCGATGGCGCGCTGTATGGCGCGTTCGGCCAGCGGCAGATTTCTACGATCTACTCGGACATCAACCAGTACAGCGTGGTGGTCAACGCGCTGCCGGAGCAGACCGCCACCCCGCGCGCGCTGGATGAGATCCACGTGCGTGCCGGCAACGGCGAGATGATCCCGATCACCGCCGTGGCGCGCCAGGTCCCCGGGCTGGCCCCGCCGCAGATCACCCACCAGAACCAGTACACCACGATGGACCTGAGCTACAACCTGGCCCCGGGCGTGAGCACCGGCGAAGGCGAGGCGATCATCAAGGCCACCGTGGACGGGCTGCGCCTGCCCGGCGACATCCGCATCAGCGATGGCGGCGGCTTCAACGTGCAGCTCAACCCCAATTCGATGCTGATCCTGGTGCTGGCCGCCATCATCACCGTGTACCTGGTGCTGGGCATGCTGTACGAAAGCCTGGTGCACCCGGTGACGATCCTGTCCACGCTGCCGGCGGCGGGCGTGGGCGCGCTGCTGGCGCTGTTCGTGACCAATACCGAGCTGTCGGTGATCTCGATGATTGCGCTGGTGCTGCTGATCGGCATCGTCAAGAAGAACGCGATCATGATGATCGACTTCGCCGTGGTGGCCCAGCGTGAGCACGGCAAGAGCCCGCTGGAAGCGGTGCGCGAGGCCAGCATCGTGCGCTTCCGCCCGATCATGATGACCACCATGGTGGCGATCCTGGCGGCGGTGCCGCTGGCGATCGGCCTGGGCGAAGGGTCCGAGCTGCGTCGCCCGCTGGGCATTGCGATGATCGGCGGGCTGCTGTTCTCGCAGAGCCTGACCCTGCTGAGCACCCCGGCGCTGTATGTGATCTTCTCGTGCCTGCAGCAGCACTGGCGCGGCTGGCGCGCGCGCCGGCGCGAGAAGGCGATGATCAAGCGCGCTGCACGCGCGTAACGCGGCGCACGACCAACGGTCGTGCGCTACCGCGTTCATGACGATCATTTGACGCGCGGCACTCAAAAGAGAACAATTCGCACCAGCCACGGTCCTGCCGCGCCTCGCGCACCGCGCTGACTCCGCCTTTGCGGGCAGTGCCCCGACTCAGCCACGCCCTCTTCTTCCGCTTTCAACTGATCGCGGACGGTGTGCTGCTGTCCGCAGAGCACCCCCACTCGATGCCTGCTTCCGTATTTCCGCGCCACGCCCTGCGCCCGGCCCTGCTTGCCCTGTCGCTGTCGCTGGCCTGCGCGGCACACGCGCAGTCCCGCTCGGCCACCGAGCTGGACGCGGTGAAAGTCACCGCCGAACGCACCCACACCGAGACCGGCGCCCTGGGCGACCGCCCGGTACGCGATACCCCGTTCGCGATCTCCGTCATCGGCCGCGAGGACATCGAGAAGCGCCAGGTGGTCTCGCTGGGCGAGGCGTTCCTGACCGACCCGTCGGTGGTCACCCAGGTCAGCGCCTACGCCAGTGGCTGGAGCTCGCCGATCCGCAACCGCGGCATCGACCTGAGCTATGACAGCTACCGCGTCAACGGCCTGCAGGTCTCCTCGTGGGGCACGGAGTGGCCGCTGGAAGTGATGGAACAGGTGGAGCTGCTCAAGGGCCCGGGTGGCTTCATGTACGGCTTCGGCCAGCCCGGCGGCATCATCAACTACGTCACGAAGAAGCCCACCGATGCCCCCACCTTCTCCGCGCAGCTCGGCTGGCGCGAACAGGGCATCGTCAGCGGCCAGGTCGATGTCGGCGGCCGCGTCGGCAACGAAGACATGTTCGGCTACCGCTTCAACGCCTACCAGGAGAAGGGCGAAACCTTCAACGGTGGCGAAGTGAACCGCAAGGTCGGTGCGCTGTCGCTGGATGCACGCCTGGGCGATGCGCTCACCTGGACCTTCGATGGCGTGTTCCAGGAGCGCGATCTCAGCGAGGAATCGCCGCAGTACTACTTCATCGGCCTGACCGAACTGCCGCGCCCGATCGCCGGCGATGTCAACAACGCCATTCCGGGCACCTTCTACGACACCCGCTCCAGCCTGCTCTCCACTGCCCTGGACTGGCAGATCAACGACGACTGGAAGGCCAGCCTGAGCTATGGCTACACCTCGTCGTGGAACGACGTGAACAAGATCTTCGCCTACATCGACGACGTCAATGGCGACTACGACGTCAACGTCTACGAGCTCGGCGGCAAGAGCGAGTGGAAGCTGGCCCAGGCCATCGTGCAGGGCCGCTTCCAGACCGGCCCGCTGTCGCACCAGCTCGTCGCCGGCGTCTCGCACCAGACCGGGCTGGGCTGGGACCGCCCCTACGAATGGAACACCATCGGCCGTGGCAACCTCTACCAGCGCCCCACCCTGCGCCATGACGCCGTCGGTTCGCAGGAGCTCACCCGCGGCAGCGAAACCGTACAGCAGGCGGTGTTCGTCAGCGATACGGTGGATTTCGGCCACGGCTGGTCGGTGCTGGCCGGTGCGCGCTACAACGACTTCGAGACCAAGGGTGCCTACCACACCTACCCGGTCACCCCGACCTACGCGGTGATGTTCAAGCCGGCCGATGCAGTCACGCTCTACACCAGCTACGTCGAATCGCTGGAAGCGGGCAGCCGGGTGGGCAGCGACTACATCAACGCCGGCGACGTGCTCGACCCGACCATCAGCAAGCAGTTCGAGATCGGCGCCAAGATCGAGTACCCACGCTGGAACGCCAACGCGGCTGCGTTCCGACTGGAGCGCGGTGCCAACATCGACCGCCTGACCAGCGGCGGCAAACTGCTGGTGCAGGACGGCATCACCCTGTACGAGGGCGTGGAAGTGAGCGGCGACGTCCGCCTGACCGACGCCTTCACCCTCGGCGGCGGCGTGACCTGGCTGGACCCGACCTACGACAAGCTCTCGCCCGACAGCAGCACCCAGGAAGGCAACCGCACCGCCGGCGCAGCGCACTGGAACGGCGTGGTGCACGCCGACTACAGCGTGCCGCAGGTGGAAGGCCTGGGCCTGTACGCGCTGGCCCGCTACTACGGCGACGTGTACTACGACGCCGACAACACCCTCAAGCTGCCCGACTACACCCTGGTCAACGCCGGCGTCGGCTACCGCATGCAGGCCAACGGCCACCCGGTCACCTGGCGCGCCAGCGTCGAAAACCTCACCAACAGGAAGTACTGGTCCAACGCCGGCATCGGCCTGCCGCGCACGTTCGCGGTCAGCGTCAGGTTTGATCTGTAAGCGAAGGGCGTAGCAGCCCGTCATTTCATTCGTTGCGAGCGGTGAGGCCGGCGGGGGTGGGTACCTACCAACCGGCTATGTCGGCTTCACCGCGATGACGCAATAATGAGGTGCCACCGCCCGACGAGTCCGCATGTCCGCCCGAGAATCCCGCCTGAGTCGCCTGTGGGCGCATGAGAAGGCCAGCTACGGGCTGCGGGTGTTCATTGCGTTGTCCGTGGCCATGGGCGTGTGCTGGCACCTGGACCAGCTGCCTGCGCTGCCCGGCGTATTCCTCGGCATCATCGCCAGCGCCATTGCCGAAACCGATGACAACTGGTGGGGCCGCACCAAATCCGTCGCCCTCTCCCTGCTGTGCTTCGTGGTGGCCGCCGCCGCCGTGGTCGAGCTGTTCGCCTGGCCGTGGCTGTTCATTGCGGCCCTGGCCCTGTCCACCTTCAGCCTGACCCTGCTCGGCGCGCTTGGCGAACGCTATGCCTCCATCGCCCAGGCCACGGTCACCCTGGCCATCTACACCATGATCGGCCTCGAACAGCACGGCGCGGACGACCGCGCCCAGGCCATCAGCGCCGTCAGCCACCTGCTGGCCGGCGCCCTCTGGTACGGCCTGCTGTCCATCCTGTGGACCGCCCTGTTCGCCAACCGCCCCGTGCGCGAACGCCTCGCCCGCCTCTACCTTGAACTCGGCCGCTATCTTCAGCTCAAGGCCGACCTGTTCGAACCGGTGCGCGATGCCGACGTGCAGAAGCGCCAGCTGGCCCTGGCCGAACAGAACCGCCGCGTCGTTGAAGCGCTCAACATCGCCAAGACCGCCATCCTGGCCCGGTTTGGCCGCTCCGGCCGCCCGGGCGTGCAATCCGGCCTGTACCTGCGCCTGTACTACATGGCCCAGGACTTCCACGAACGCGCCAGTTCCTCGCACTACCCCTATGGCGCGCTCACCGACGCCTTCTTCCACAGCGACGTGCTCTACCGCTGCCAGCGCCTGCTCGCCCTGCAGGGCGAAGCGTGTGCCAACCTGGGCACCGCCATCCGCATGCGCCGGCCGTTCCAGTACGGCGACCGGACCCGCCAGGCCACCGCCGACCTCACCGATTCCCTCGCCTGGCTGCGCGCCCAGCACAACCCCCAGTGGCAGCGCCTGCTCTCCTCGCTGGAACTGCTTGGCCACAACCTGCAGAGCATCGAACGCCGCCTGTCCGAAGCGGCCAAGTCCGAATCCACCCTGGACAACGTCGACACCCGCCTGCGCGACACCAACCCGCATACCCTGCGCGAAATGGGCGTGCGCATCCGCCAGCAGCTCACTCCCGGCTCGCTGCTGTTCCGCCACGGCCTGCGCATGGCGCTGGCGCTGATCGTGGGCTTTGCCGCCATCCGCCTGTTCAATGCCCAGAACGGCTCCTGGGTGCTGCTCACCATCGTGTTCGTGTGCCGCCCCAACTTCGGCGCCACCCGCCAGCGGCTGGCCCAGCGCATCGCCGGCACCCTGATCGGGCTGGTGCTCACCTGGGCGCTGATGCAGCTGTTCCAGGACCTGCGCATCGAATTGTTGATCGCCCTGCTTTCCGCGCTGCTGTTCTTCTTTACCCGCAGCGACCGCTACCTGGTCGCCTCGGCCGCGATCACCGTGATGGCACTGACCTGCTTCAACCTCATCGGCGATGGCTTCCTGCTGATCTGGCCGCGGCTGGTCGATACCCTGCTGGGCTGCGCGATCGCCGCCGCCGCCGCGTTCCTGATCCTGCCCGACTGGCAGGGCCGCCGCCTCGACCTGGTCATGGCGCGCGTGCTTGAACGCTGCGCCGGCTACCTGCAGGCGGTGCTGGGCCAGTATGGCAGCGGCATGCAGGACGACCTGGCCTACCGCATCGCCCGCCGCGACATGCACAACGCAGACGTCGCCCTGTCCACCGCGCTGTCCAACATGCTGCGCGAACCGGGCCACGTGCGCGGCAACCTGGACGCCGGCTTCCGCTTCCTGGCGCTGTCCAACACCCTGCTCGGCCACCTGTCCGCGCTCGGCGCCCACCGCGCGCAGCTGGACAGCTATGCGCAGGACCCCCTGGCCCGTTCCAGCGGCGAACGCGTGCAGCAGGCCATGCAGCAGATCGCCGGCGCGCTGGAACGGCGCGAACCAGTGGACGAGGCCGCCAACGAGGGCGACCGGGCCCTGGCCGAGCAGCTGGAGCAGCTCAATGATGAGATGCCGCCGAAGCTGCAGCTGATCCGCACCCAGATCGGCCTGATGCTGCGCCTGCTGCCCAAGCTGCGCGCCGCCGCGAACGAAATAGGGACCGGGACCGCGTGATAGGCTGCGCCGGTTCGCAAGGAGATTCCATGTCCGGCCACAGTCAGTTCGCCCTGCTCCGCCAGCGCCGCTTCCTGCCCTTCTTCATCGTGCAGTCGCTGGGGGCGTTCAACGACAACGTATACCGCCAGGCCATCATCGGCCTGCTGTTCTACCTCGGCGTGAGCCAGGCCGAGCAGTCGCTGTACACCACGCTGGCGCCGGCCATCTTCATCCTGCCCTACTTCCTGTTCTCCGCCCTGGCCGGGCAGATCGCCGAGAAGCTGGAGAAATCGCGGCTGATCGTGATCACCACCACGATGGAGATCGGGATCATGACCCTGGCCGCGGTCGGCTTCCTCACCCAGAGCATGCCGATCCTGCTCGTTGCCCTGTTCTGTACCGGCCTGCAGTCCACGCTGTTCGGCCCGGTGAAGTACTCGGTGCTGCCCTCGGTGCTCAAGCCCGAAGAGCTCACCGGCGGCAACGGCCTGGTCGAAATGGGCACCTCCATGTCGATCCTGACCGGCATGATCAGCGGCGGCATCATCTTCACCCTGGCCGGCAGTTTCGGCCCGATCGTGGCGGCAACGGCAGTGATCGCGCTGGCCATTGCCGGCAACATCACCGCGCGCATGATCCCCAGGGTCGATGCCGGCGCGCCCGACCTGAAGATCAACTGGAACCCCATCCCGGAATCGCTGGCGGTGCTGCGCCTGGCCAAGAAGCAGAAGGCCGTGGCTAATGCCATCCTGGGCGTGTCGTGGTTCTGGTTCGTGGGCACCATGCTCACCTCGCAGCTGCCCACCTACGCGGTGGTCAACCTGGGCGGCGAACCGACCCTGTACATCTTCGCGCTGGCGCTGTTTTCGATCGGCACCGGCGTGGGCTCGCTGCTGTGCGAAAAACTGTCCGGCCGCACCGTGGAAATCGGCCTGGTGCCGTTGGGCGCCTTCGGCATGACCGCCTTCATGCTGGACCTGTACTTCGCGCGCGCCGGCACCGCCACCACGGCGGGCCTGGGCGTGGCCGCCTTCGTGGCCGCGCCGGGCAGCATTCGCATCATCGTCGACCTGGTGGGCATCGGCCTGTTCACCGGCTTCTTCGTGGTGCCGTTGTTCGCGCTGATCCAGAGCCGCACGCCGAAATCGGAAATGTCGCGCGTGTTCGCCGCGCTCAACATCCAGAATTCCGGCTTCATCGTCGCCGCGGCGATGATTGCGCTGGCCACGCAGAAATTCCTGCACTGGACGATCCCGCAGCTGTTCCTCGCGCTGGCGATCGCCAATGCGGTGGTGGCGATCTACATCTTCACCATCGTGCCCGAATTCCTGATGCGGTTCCTCAGCTGGGTGATGGTGCGCTTCCTGTACCGCCTGCGCCCGCATGGCATTGAAGCCAACGTGCCGGATGAAGGCGCCGCGCTGATCGTCTGCAACCATGTCAGCTACATGGACGCGCTGATCCTGTCGGCAACGATCCCGCGCCCGGTGCGCTTCGTCATGTATTACAAGATCTTCAACATCCCGGTGATGCGCTGGATCTTCCGCACCGCCAAGGCCATTCCGATTGCCGGCGCGCGCGAGAACCCGGCGCTGATGCAGGCCGCGTTCGATGAAGTGGACAAGGCGCTGGCCGAAGGTGAGCTGGTCTGCATCTTCCCCGAAGGTGCGCTTACCCGCGATGGCGAAATGGCCGCCTTCAAATCCGGCGTGGAGAAAATCCTCGAGCGCCGGCCGGTGCCGGTGGTGCCGATGGCGTTGCGCGGCATGTGGACCAGCATGTGGAGCCGCCGCGATACGCGCCTGGGGCGCATGCGGGTGCCGCGCCGCCTGCGCGCCCACGTCGAGGTCATGGCCGGCCCGCCGGTCGACGGCGCAGCGGCCACCGCCGAGGGGCTGGAAGCGCAGGTCAGAACACTGCGCGGCGATCAAGGCTGAAAGCGACCAGATCAGGGTATTCCGCAAAGAAATCCAATGCGGCGCTCATGTAAACGCATACATCGGCGGGAACATCGGGTAGATTACCGCCCATAGGGGGTGTCGCTTGGCGTTGGGAGATGCCAAGGGACAACCAATGGAATGGAGTCGTACTTGAATCATCTGCCGCCACCGACCCCGTCGGGCGTTGTCGTCCCCAACCATCTGGTCTGGGCGATCCTGACAACGTTGTTCTGCTGCCTGCCGTTGGGCGTGGTGTCGATCGTGTACGCGGCCCAGGTCGATGGCCGCCGCGCGGCCGGCGACCTGGCCGGTGCCTACGACGCATCGCGCAAGGCCGGTGGATGGGCATTGGCATCGGCGCTGGCCCTGCCGGTACTGCTGCTGTTGTGGTTTGGCCTGTTTGGCGGCATGGCCGCGCTGGGCGCTCTTTCCGACCTGTGAAACACCCTTCGTTCAACCCACCCAAGAAAATGGAGCTTCACTGATGAACGCCACTGCCCCGCAAGTCCCCAACCACCTGGTCTGGGCCATCCTGACCACCCTGTTCTGCTGCCTGCCGGCCGGCATCGTCTCGATCGTGTATGCCGCCCAGGTCAATGGCAAGCTGGCCTCGGGTGACATCGCCGGCGCGCAGGAATCGTCGAACAACGCCAAGAAGTGGGCCATGTGGTCGGCCATCATCGGCGTCGTGGCCATCGTGCTCTACATCATCCTGGTGGTGGTGATGGGCGTCGGCGGCGCAATGAGCGGCGGCAACTACTGATCGCCCCCTGGACGGCCCGGTCCGGCGCCCGCGCAGGGTGCCCGGCTCGGGCCGTTCTGCCGTCATGAGCCTGCCTTCCCGTTCCACCCTGTCGCGCTGGGCGCCGCTGGCCGTCACGGCCGGGCTGGCCGTGGGCGCAACCGTAGTGCTGCGTCATGTCAGCCCGTATGCCGGGAATAGTCGGCTGCCGGGTTGCCCGCTGTATGCGTTGACCGGGTTGTACTGTCCCGGCTGTGGCAGCACCCGCTGCCTGTATTCGCTGGTCCACTTCGACTGGTCCGGCGCGATGGCGATGAATCCGCTGCTGGTGATCTCGCTGCCATTCCTGCTGTTGATGCTGCTCAACAACGCAGGCGTGCGCATGCGCGCACTGGACCCGCTGATGCGGGTGCTGGCCAATCCCACCTTCTGGCTGGTGCTGCTGGTCGGCTATGCAGTGCTGCGCAACCTGCCATGGATGCCGTTCGCGCTGTTGGCGCCCTAGGTCACCCAACCGGCGATGACCAGCAACGCAAGCGCTGCCATCCACAACAACAGCATGCGCCAGACCAGGCTCATCGCATCGCGCAGCTCCGGCAGGCGGCGCCACACCGGCACCATGCCCGCGTCGCTGTAATCGTGCGCGTCTTCGCGCAGTTCGGCACTGACACTGGCACGCGCCACGGCGCCCAGAAAATCGGTGGACGCGGCCCAACTATTGCCGTGCGCCTCGCGCCAGACCTTGAAGGCCGTGTCGAAGTTGCCCACCAGCGCCATCGACAGCGACATCAGCTGCGCCACCGGCCACTCCAGCCACGACAGCACCTGGCGTGCGCCGACCACCGTCTCCACGTCGGCCAACGAGCGCATCGGCCCCACCGCCAGCAGCGCGAGCAGGCGGTACGCCAGCGCGCCTACAGGGCCCAGCAGCAGGAACCAAAACAGCACCGCGAACCAGCGCCGCAGTGCGTTGAGTACGGTGGCTTCCACCAGCGAGGGCACGTCCTCGTGCAGGCTGCCGCCGGCGGACTGCAGCTGGCCGATAGCCGAATGCCGGGCGGGCGCGTCATCGGCGTCGATCACCGCTTCCACGTCACGGTCCAGGTCGCGCGGACCCCAGCACATCACCAGCGTGGCGATGCCCAGCAGCAGCGACGGCAACCCGAACAGACGGTCATGCAGCGCCCATTGCAGCAGGGCCAGCACCAGCACGAACGGAACCACCGCCACCAGCCAGCCGTGGCGCCCACGCCAGAAGCCGGTTTCGGCCGCGTGAGCGTCCAGCCACTGCAGCCAGCGCCGGTACCAGCCGAATCGACGCAGCGCCACGGCCGCGGCAGGCGCGACATGGCCCAGGGCCAAGGCGACCAGTACTGCGACCAGGGTGGTGAACATGGCGGCCTCCGTTCGGTTTCTGGGCGCTACTATGCCTTGGGACCCGGCAATTCCCCGGGTCACAGGTAATGTATGCCGCCCCGTGTTCAGGCAGCGGCAACGTGGTGCCCGGCTCAGCTCACCTGGCTGCGGTACCAGTGCTCGATCAGGCTGCGTGATATCGAGATCGGCGGCGACAGGCGGATGCCCACCCCATCGTCCTCGATGTCACGGGCCAGCGCCGCGCCCACTTCCTCGGCAGTGAACCAGCGCGCGTCTTCCAGCTCGCCATCCACGGTGGGCACGTCGTCTTCGGCCGTAGCGCTGAAGCCGAGCATCAGCGCGCCCGGGAACGGCCATGGCTGCGTACCGAGGTAGCGACAGCTGCGCACCCGTACTTTGCTTTCCTCAAAAACCTCGCGGACCACGGTCTGTTCCAGCGACTCGCCGGGCTCCACGAACCCGGCCAGCACCGAGTAACGGCGCGGGGCCCAGTTGGCCTGGCGGCCGAGCAGCAGGCGCCCGTTGCTTTCCACCGCCACGATCACCGCCGGGTCCACGCGCGGGTAGTGTTCGGTGCTGCACGCGACGCAGCGGCCGATGAAGCCACCCCGGGTGAAGGCCACGGCGCCGCCGCACACGCCGCAGAAGCGGGTGCGGGACTGCCAGTACGACATGCCGCGGGCATAACAGAAGGCGCTGGCATCGGCGGCCGACCAGGTGGTGGCCGATTCGCGCAGGTCCACGCGCTGGGGCGCCGGGATATCGACGGCGGCCGATTCGACCGAGAACCACGCCTGCTCGCCGCGCAGGCCGAGGAAGATGGCCGTGCCGGGGCCGCCCCCGACCTGGGCGCCGGTCAGCGCCAGCGGCTGGCCGTCGTCACCGGCCAGCGCGCGGCCATCGGGATCCAGCACCAGCACGTGCGCCTTCGGCCACAGCCGCAACAACGCATCGGCGTCGTCGCGCAGGGTATCGGCGCGTTCAAGGGGGTCGGTGGTGAAAGCAAAACCGGCAAGCGGCAAAGAGACATTGGACATCCCTGAAGCCTGCCGCGATTCAACCGGAACAGCAAGCGGTGCCGTGCCGCACCGCCATGGCGATCACATGCTGAAACTGCTGCCGCAGCCGCAGGTGGTCTTCGCGTTCGGATTGCGGATCACGAACTGCGCGCCGGTCAGGCTTTCGGTGTAATCCACTTCGGCGCCCATCAGGTACTGCAGGCTGAGCGGATCGACCAGCAGGGTGACGCCGTTGGTGTCCACGGCCAGGTCATCCTCGGCGCGGTTCTCGTCGAACTCGAAGCCGTACTGGAAGCCGGAACAGCCACCGCCCTGGATGTAGACGCGCAGGGCCAATGCATCGCTGGCCTCGTCCTGGATCAGTTCCTTGACCTTGGCCGCGGCGGCTTCGGTGAAGTTCAGGGGACGGTCCAGCGACTGGTAATTCGGCGCAGCGGCGGGGGTGGGGGCGCCGGGCAGGGAAACTAGCGTGCTCATGCACCCAGCATGGGGGTGCATGGGCACGCTTTCAAGCACCGGCCGTTCAGGCCATGGCATCGGCCAGCTTCCTGCGCGCGTTGCCGTCCTTGCCATCCTTGCGGTCGGCACTGTCGTCGGCCGGCGGCGGCAGCGCCATCTGGGCGCCACCATGGATGAGACGGCCGGTCAGCTGGGCGCCTGCGTTCATTTCCACCACCTGGTAGTGGACATTGCCGGTGACCCGGGCGCTGGGGGTCAGCTCGACCCGCTCGCTGGCATGCACGTCGCCATCCAGGCGGCCACTGAGCACCACCACGTGGGCGCGGATCTCGCCTTCGATGCTGCCCTGCTCGGCCAGCGTGAGGGTGGCCGTGGTCGCGCCTTCCTGGGCGATCACCTTGCCCAGGATGGTGCCTTCCACATACAGGCCACCGCTGAATTCCACGTCTCCCCGGATCACCACCTGCGCGCCGATCAGCGCGTCCACGACCAGATGCCCGTCGCGGTTGGATTTGTTGCTGCCAAACATGGGCTTACTCCCCTTCTTTTGCCGTTGCTGCAGCCGGTGCTCCGGACTGCTTCCAGTCGAATACCTGGGTGGCGCCCCCTGCGCCGCTTCCCAGCGTGACCCGCACACGTTGCGGGGTGAAGTCCTTGGGCAACATGACGCTGCCGGTGAGCTGCTGGAAGTACCGGAAGGAATACTCCTGGCCCGGCACCTTGGTGCGCTGGTGCAGCTCGTCCCAGCTGACCGAGGTCAACTTGCCGTCCTTGACGCCTTCAACCGTAAACCGCATCTGGCCCTGGCTGATCGCGCCACGGTTGAGGTTCTGGGTCAGCACTACGGCGTACTGCCAGGTGCCCGCCGTTTCCGGCGAAAATTCAATGGAATGGGTGTTCAGGCCCTTGCGCTGGCTGGTGGACCCGACCAGGCGTTCGTAGAAGGCCACGTCGGCACGCAGGCCGGCGATTTCCTCGTCGCGCTCGCCCAGCGAGGTCTGCACCTCGTTGTTGGCCGCGCGGCTGATCCGGTCCGACGCCTGCAGGGTGGCCTGGGTCTGCTGCAGTTCCACCACCTGCTTCTGCAGCGTTTCGGCACGCGCTTGGGCGGCGTCCAGCTGGCGGCCGGCGTCACCGCCGGGGCCGGCGGTCCAGCGCCCCAGCAGCGCGGCCAGGACCAGGCTGGCCAGCCAGATGCCGGCCAGGATCAGCAGCCGGCGGCGATCGGGCGCCACCGGGGTTCCGGGGCGGCGGATCTGGATGCGGGAAGGTGTCGGGTTGTTCATGGCGAATACGGCGGCACCGCAGCTTGGGCGATACCGACACGGCCCCTGTCGGGAAGAGCGACTGCTTAGTGTAAGTCAGGGTTGGCACATTTTTCGCCCCTGACCCCCTGCGGGGCAGTAGCGTTCAGGGACGTCATCCCCGATAGTGTGGGCCTGTGCACACTTTCGCCGGAGCGCCTGCCATGACCGAGGCCCACCTGTTCGTGATCGGCATCCTGCTGGCCTGGCTGGCCGGCATCCGCGTGTACCTCACGGTGTTCGGGGTGGGCCTGGCCGGCATGCTGGGCTGGGTCGAGCTGCCGCCGGCGCTGCAGGCGACCGAGTCCTGGTGGGTGCTGGGCACCTCGGCCGCGCTGGCCATCACCGAATTCTTCGCCGACAAGATCCCCGGGGTGGACTCGGCCTGGGACCTGGTGCAGACCCTGGCCCGGGTACCGGCGGGTGCCTTCCTGGCTGCAGCCACGCTCTCGCCCACGGGCGAACTCAGCACCACGGCGCTGGCCGCAGGTGCCGGCGTGGCCCTGGCCAGCCATGGCCTGAAATCGGGTACCCGCGCCCTGCTCAATACCTCGCCCGAACCGGCCAGCAACTGGGTCGCCTCGGCCGCGGAAGACACGGTGGTGGTGGGCGGCCTGGCATTGGCGCTGGCGCACCCGTGGCTGGCATTGATCGTCGTGGTGGCCTGCAGCCTGGTGGGCGCGCTGGTGGTCTGGCTGGTCTGGCGCACCCTTTGGAAGGGCATGCGCTGGCTGTTGCGGCAACCGGCGGGCAAGCCCGGGGCACTGGCCGACCGCGATGCCGCATAATCGCGCCGCAGACTGGGAGTACTGATGGCCGTCCAAGACAACGCTGTTGCATCCACCCGCGCCACCCGCGCCGAAACCCCGCCCGCCGATCATTGGCAGCGCTGGGCCAGCGCCGACGCGCCCGCCGTGGCGCCCGCGCCCAGCAACGTGGTGCCGCTCAACGCTGCCGCCGCCGCTGCCGTGTCCACCCCGCCGGTGCTGCCGCCATCGCAGTGGCAGCAGGACGATGCCACTACGCCACCGCTGGGCAGCGAGGCGCCCTACCGTGTGCTGATCGTCGAAGACGACCGCTCGCAGGCCCTGTTCGCACAGAGCGTGCTGCATGGCGCCGGCATGGAAGCGATCGTGCACAGCGACGCCGAAGGCGTGCAGCAGGTGATCAACGAACAGCGCCCGGACCTGATCCTGATGGACCTGCACCTGCCGGGCCTGGATGGCATGCGCCTGACCGCGCTGATCCGCCAGCAGCCCGGCCAGCAGCTGCTGCCGATCGTATTCCTCAGCGGCGACCCGGACCCGGAGCGCCAGTTCGAAGTGCTCGACAGCGGCGCCGACGATTTCCTCAGCAAGCCGATCCGCCCGCGCCACCTGATTGCCGCCGTCTCCAACCGCATCCGCCGCGCCCGCGCGCAGGCGGCGCTGCAGCCGGGTGCGCAGGGCGCGCCGGCCATGAACAACCCGGAGACCGGCCTGCCGACCCGCCACCACGTGATGCATCAGCTCGGCGCGGCGCTGGCGCACGGCGAGCATGGCGGCCTGTTTTTCATCGAGGTGGCCAGCGCACTGGGGCTGCGCGAACGCTACGGCTATGCCGCGTTCGAACGGCTGATGGTGCAGGCCGCGCAGCGGCTGGCCGACAACGCACACCCGCACCTGCTGGCGCGCCTGAACGACAACAGCTTCCTCGTCGTGGCGCGTGGCCTGGACGAGGAATCACTGGACGCGATGGCGCACCAGCTGCGCGATGAACTGTCCGCGCGCTCGTTCGTGATCCGCGATGAGGAATCGGTGCACCTGCGCGGCGTGGTCGGGCATGCACAACTCTCCGGTGGCTTTGGCGATGCCGGCACGGCGCTGGAAGCGGTGGAGCGCACCACGCTGCAGGCGCGGCTGCTGCCCTCCGGCGTGGCCGCGCACGTGCGGCGCGAGGACATCGCCGCGCAGGAACACCTGGCCATGCTCGAAGGCCAGCTGGAACCGGCCTACCAGCCGATCGTGGCGGTGGCCGGTGGCAATACCGCCCAGTACCAGGTGCTGCTGCGCCTGCGCCAGGCCGATGGCAGCGTACTCAACGCGGGCCAGGTGATCCCCGCTGCGGAAGCGGCCGGTCGCATCGCCGACCTCGACCAGCAGGTGCTGGACCATGCGCTGGGCCTGCTCGATCTGTACCGGCACGCCACCCAGCCACTGAGCCTGTTCGTGTCGCAGTCGCTGCGCACCCTGGCCCGCGATGCTTTCGCCGACTGGTTGCTGGAAACGCTGCAGCAGCGTGGACTGCCGGGCAGCGCGCTGGTCATTGACGTGCGCCTGCCCGACGCACTGATCCACACCGTCACCCTGCAGCAGTTCTGCTCGCGCATGAGCGCGGCCGGGGTGCGCTTCTGCCTGAGCCAGTTCGAGCCCAGCGGTGAAGCCAATGCCCTGCTTGGCCAGCTGCCGCTGGCATTCGTGCGCATGGCCGCCCGTTTCTCGAGCAGCCATGCCAACCAGCAGACCCGCGATGAACTGCGTGGCGCGATCGATGCCGCGCACCGTGCCGGGGCACAGATCATCGGCCAGCAGATCGAAGACCCGCAGGCCGCAGCGGCGATGTGGATGGGCGGGGTCGATTTCATCCAGGGCAACATGGTGCAGTCGGCCGGGAGCGAGCTGAACTTCGACTTCCACACCGCGGTGCTCTGAGCATGACGGCCCAAGGACGGGTTCCCTTCGCACTGTGGCTGGCGGCGATCGCGGCCGCCCTTGCCGCTACCGCCAGCGGCATGGCCGCCGCCGGCGCCAACGGCCCATGGCCGGTCATTGCCGCTGCCACCGCCGCAGTGGCGCTGATCGCCGCGCTGGTCGGCGTGAGCCGCTGGCGCGAGGTGCAGGCGCAGCTGGCCCTGGGGCAGCGCCGCCACGAGGCGCTGGCCGTTGAGCGCGACCACCTGCAGCGCGCCATGCAGCAGCAGGACATGCTGGAACAGGAGCTGCTGCAGGCCAAGCAGGCGGCCGAGGCCGCCGCGCTGGCCAAGGGCGAGTTCCTGGCCACCATGAGCCACGAGATCCGCACGCCGCTCAACGGCATCCTGCCGATGCTGGACCTTATCGCGCGCGGCCAGCTGGGCACCGACCAGCGGCAGATGCTGCAGACCGCCACGGTCAGTTCGCAGCAGCTGCTGCGCATCGTCGATGACATCCTGGATTACTCCCGGCTGGAGGCCAAAGGCCTGGACCTGGAGATCACGACGTTCAACCTGCGCGAGCTGCTGGAGGGCATCGTCCAGCTCATGCAGCGCAGCGCTGAAGCCAAGGGCCTGGCGGTGTCGCTGGAACTGGACCCCGCCGTGCGCCTGTCGGTGCGCGGCGACCCGGTGCGGCTGCGCCAGGTGCTGGGCAACCTGATGGTGAACGCCATCAAGTTCACCGAGCGCGGCCAGATCCGCCTGCGCGTGACCCGCCAGGGCGAGACCGCCAGCCAGCACCAGCTGCGCTTCGAAGTCATCGACACCGGCATCGGCATCGACGGCACCCTGCAGGCGCGCCTGTTCCAGTCCTTCAGCCAGGCCGATGCCTCCACCACGCGCATCTACGGCGGCACCGGCCTGGGCCTGGCCATCTGCAAGCGCATCATCGACCTCATGCACGGCAACATCGGGGTGAGTTCGACCCCGCGCCACGGCGCCACGTTCTGGTTCGAGATTCCGCTGCTGAAGGTCGTCGGCGACCTGCCGGCCGCGCCGCTCACCACGCGCGCCCTGCTGGTCAGCGAAGACCCGCTGCTGGTGCAACGCCTGCAGCGCGTGCTGCAGCACCACGACATCCGCCTGCACACGGTAGACAGCGCATCCGCCGCGCTGGACATCCTGCGCGCGCCGGTACGCCCGGGGATCGAGCCGGACCTTGCCTGGGTGATCGCCGACACCCATGCACTACGCCACGGCGCCACCGCCCTGCACCGCGCGGTGCTGCACGATGCCCGCACGCCCACTCCGCGCCTGCTCTGGCTGCAGGGCGACGAGCAGCTGGCCGCACTGCTGCGCGAGAACACCTGCGTGTTGCCGCGCGAGGCTGGTGACGTGGACCTGCATGCGGTGCTGCGCCCGGCAGTGGCCAGTGCGCGCCCGGCCCCCCTGCTGGCCAGCGTGGAGCCCTACAGCGGTCCGGTGGACGCGCCGCAGCTGGGCCTGCGCCTGCTGCTGGTGGAAGACAACAGCGTCAACCTGCTGGTCGCCCAGCGCCTGCTGCAGGTGCTGGGCTGCACCGTCACCACCGCCACCGATGGCGAACAGGGCCTGCTGCAGCTTCAGACCCGCGCCTTCGACCTGGTGCTGATGGACTGCCAGATGCCGGTCCTGGATGGCTACAGCGCTACCCGTCGCTGGCGTGAGCAGGAAGCGGCGGAAGGCCGCCCCCGGCTGCCGATCGTGGCGATGACCGCCAACGCGATGGCCGGCGACCGCGAGCGCTGCCTGCAGGCGGGCATGGACGATTACCTGTCCAAGCCGGTCAACCGCGAGTCGCTGCAGGCCTGCCTGCTGCGCTGGCAGCTCACGATGGAAGACAACGCCGCCGACGCGCGCAATACACCCACCCCATTGCCGCCGCCGCTGCCGCCGCTGGTCGCAGACAACGGCAATGACGACGTTTCGCCCGGGGTGCTCGACACCGGTGTGCTGGATGAGCTGCAGGAGGTGATTGGTGCGGAGACCGCCACCATCATCGCCGTGTTCCTGGAAGACACCCCGCCCTTGATCCGGCAGCTGCAGGACGCGTCGGTGGCCGCCGACCTGGAAACGCTGCGCGCGCTGGCGCACAGCCTGAAGTCGGCCAGTGCGAACGTGGGGGCGATGGCGTTGTCGGTGGCGGCACGTCGGATTGAACACGACGCCCGCGCCGGCACGCTGGAGCGCCCGGCCGTGGCCGTGGCGCTGCTGATTGCCGAATACGCGCGTGCACGGCTGGCGCTGGCCGGCTACCAGGCCGGCATCGGCGCCACGGCCGCGCGCTGAATCAGTCTTCCAGTTTGGTGAGCAGGTAGTTCGGCTCGCCGATGCGCTCGATCAGTTCCAGCTGGGTTTCCAGCCAGTCGATATGCTCTTCCTCGTTGTCGAGGATCTTCACGAACAGCTGGCGGCTGACGTAATCGCCGACCGAATCGGCATAAGCCACCGCTTCGCGCAGGGTGACGGTGCCTTCGCGCTCCAGCGCCAGGTCGCACTGCAGGATCTCGGTGGGGTTTTCGCCGATGCGCAGCTTGCCCAGCGCCTGGAAGTTCGGCAGGCCTTCAAGGAACAGGATGCGATCGGAGAGCACGTCAGCGTGCTTCATCTCCTCGATCGATTCCTTGTATTCGTGGTCGGCCAGTTCCTTCAGACCCCAGTTCTTCAGCATCTTGGCATGCAGGAAGTACTGGTTGATTGCGGTCAGCTCGTTGTAGAGGACCTTGTTGAGGAATTCGATGACCTTCGTGTCGCCTTTCATGAGCGTGCTCCTGCAGCGTGAAAACGCCGGCACTGTAACGCGTCCCCGCAGACGATGAGGGAACGCGAATCATGATCGATCGGTTTACGCGACCTGCGCCAACCCCAGGACAGGCAACGGCAGGTCGTGGGTGTTGCGGGCCTTGGCCAGCAGGTCGGCCGCCATGTCCAGGCAGGAACCGCAGGTAGCGCCGCAGCCGGTGCGCATGGTCAGCTCGGACACGCTGGCGACACCGCTCTGGGCGGCTTCGCGGATCTGGTGGTCGGTTACCCCGTTACAGATGCAGACGTACACGTGCGGACTCGGCAGGCAGGCCCGGATCGGCCTGTGCGTATTCCAATCGAAACGAGAATGGTTGTCAATTTCGTAACTGAATCATTCTCGATACGGTTCAGCGTGCCCGTTCAGCCGGCCCGGCGCGGAGCAAAAAAAAAGACCGATCTTTCGATCGGTCTCTTTCGTATTTGGCTGCCCCGGATGGATTCGAACCACCGAATGCCTGAGTCAGAGTCAGGTGCCTTACCGCTTGGCGACGGGGCAAAACGTGCGTGCAATTGTTGCACTTTCTCACTGGAAAACCAAGCGGACTTGGTGGCTATGGGTGGACTCGAACCACCGACCCCAGCATTATGAGTGCTGTGCTCTAACCGGCTGAGCTACATAGCCTTAGTGAGCCGGCAATTCTGGACATGTAAACGGAATCTGTCAACACCTTTTCACCGCGCTTGTGAGTGGGCAGCGGGCGTGTCACAGTCCTGACCAGTAGATTTTTCTAGGAGTCCGCATCGTGATCGATCCGGACGGCTATCGACCGAACGTCGGCATCGTGCTGATGCGGCAGGACGGGCAGGTGTTCTGGGCACGACGTGTGCGCCGGGATGGCTGGCAGTTCCCGCAGGGTGGCATGAACACCGACGAGACGCCTGTCGAAGCCATGTATCGCGAGTTGCATGAAGAAACCGGGCTGTTGCCAGAGCACGTCGAAGTGCTGGGTGCGACACCGGGCTGGCTGCGCTATCGCCTGCCCGCCCGTGCCATCCGTCGCAACGAGAAGCAGGTCTGCATCGGACAGAAGCAGGTCTGGTTCCTGCTGCGCCTGTCGGGCGACGAATCGCACGTGAAGCTGGACCATACCGACAGCCCCGAGTTCGACCAGTGGCGCTGGGTGGATTTCTGGTACCCGGTCGAACACGTGGTGATGTTCAAGCGCGGGGTCTATGCGCGGGCGCTGCGTCACTTGGCGCCATTGGCCCGGGGCGTGGCCGGCACCGGCGTGGAGTCGATGCCCAAGTCCGCCCAGGAGGCCTGGATGCCGGGGCACGCGGCGGGCCATGACCGCCCGCGCAAGCGCGCGCCGGCACCCAAGCGCGGCGGCGGGTACTGGCCGCGCAGCAAGGCCAAGGGTGAGCCGGGGGCGGTGTAACCGTAACCTGCCCCGCTGAAACGACAAAAGCCCGGCCAAAGCCGGGCTTTTGCTTTCCTCCCAGCGGGATCCCAAAGGATCCCACGCCAGGCGCGATGGATCAGCGCTTGGAGAACTGGGTGGCGCGACGTGCCTTGTGCAGGCCGACCTTCTTACGCTCGACTTCACGGGCGTCACGGGTCATGAAGCCAGCCTTGCGCAGCTCGGACTTCAGGGTTTCGTCGTACTCGACCAGCGCGCGGGCGATGCCCAGGCGGATCGCACCGGCCTGGCCGGTGGTGCCGCCGCCAGCGGCGGTGACCATGATGTCGAACGATTCGGTGTTCTTGGTCAGTTCCAGCGGCTGACGCACGATCATGCGTGCGGTTTCACGGCCAAAGAACTCGTCCAGCGGACGGCCATTGACGGTGATGTTGCCGGCGCCCTTGCGCAGGAACACGCGGGCGGTGGAGGACTTGCGGCGGCCGGTGCCGTAGTTTTGAGTGATAGCCATGATTAGATATCCAGAACCTGGGGCTGCTGAGCGGCGTGCGGGTGCTCGGAACCCGAGTACACCTTGAGCTTGCGGTACATGGCGCGGCCCAGCGGGCCCTTCGGCAGCATGCCCTTGACGGCGGTTTCGATGACGCGCTCCGGGTGGCGCTCCAGCGCCTGGGCCAGAGTTTCGGTCTTCAGGTTGCCGATGTAGCCAGTGAAGCGGTGGTACAGCTTGTCCTGCAGCTTGTTGCCGGTGACGGCAATCTTTTCTGCATTGATGACAACCAGGTAATCACCGGTATCAACGTGAGGGGTGTAGACCGGCTTGTGCTTGCCGCGCAGACGGCGGGCCAGCTCGGTGGACAGACGGCCCAGCGTCTTGCCGGAGGCGTCGACGAGATACCAGTCGCGCTGGACGGTCTCGGACTTTGCAGTGAAAGTGCTCATGAAAGAACTCAGGTAGGTCGGGCTCATTGCGGCCATGGAGCGGCCGGAACTCTGCCACGCGTTGTGAAGAGGCGGGATTGTACTGGCCATTTGGCCCACATGCAAATCGACCGGCGGCATGGCTTGGCAGACCGGCGCCGGGGGGCGAGAATCGATGATCCCCCGCCGCGATGCCCGACCGCATGACCGCGCTCCGCCAGATCACCCCGCTCGACCACCTGCTGACCGAGGCCCAGCGCGCCCTGGACACGGTATTCGGCAACCCGCCGGCCAGCCGCCCGTACCCGGCCGAGGCGACCCCGGACGCACCGATGCCCGCCCCGGCCCGCCGCCACGCGGCCGGCCTGATGCGGATCAACCATGTCGGCGAGGTCTGCGCGCAGGGCCTGTACTTCGGCCAGGCCGCGGTGGCCCGCGAGCCGGAAACCCGTGCCCACCTGCTCGAGGCGGCCCAGGAAGAGACCGACCACCTGGCCTGGTGCGCCCAGCGCCTGCGCGAGCTGGACAGCCGGCCCAGCCTGTTCAACCCGATCTGGTACGCCGGCAGCTATACCATCGGCACCCTGGCCGGGCTGCGCGGGGATGGCTGGAACCTGGGCTTCGTGGTGGAAACCGAGCGCCAGGTGGAAGCCCACCTGGACGAGCACCTGGACACCCTGCCCCCGGTCGACCAGCGCAGCCGCGAGATCCTGAAGGTGATGAAGATCGACGAAGCCCGCCACGCCGACCACGCCGAGCATGCCGGCGCGCGGAGGCTGCCGCCGCCGATCCCGGGCGTGATGGCGCTGGCCTCCAAGGTCATGAAGACCATCGCGTACCGGCTTTAAGGTCAGCCCGAGACGAGTTTCAGCCCGATCACCCCGGCCACGATCAGCCCGATGCAGGCCAGGCGCGGCGCCGAAGCGCTGTCGCCGAACAGGAAGATGCCCAGCGTGGCCACGCCCAGGGCGCCGATGCCGGTCCAGATCGCGTAGGCGGTGCCCACCGGGATGGATTTCATCGCCTGGCTCATCAGGTACAGGCTGACCAGTGCCGCGCCGACCGTGGCGAGCGTGGGCAGCGGCTTGCTGAAGCCGTCCGAATATTTCATTCCGATCGCAAAGCCGATTTCAAAGATGCCGGCCAGCAGCAGGTAGATCCAGGGCATGGGTGCCTCCTAAACAAAAACAAAACGGCCCGGTGTCTTCACACCGGACCGTCGTCGGTAGCTTGCCGTGGAACATTACTTCTGCGCAAAACAGATGTTCCACAGGGCGGGGCGTCCCGCCTTGTGCAGCACCACCCGGGCCATGGCCCGGGCGGGTGTCGCGTGGTGTTACTCGGACAGGTTGCGGCCGTGGAACAGCTCTTCGATCTCGCGCTTGAGCAGCGCTTCGATCTTCATGCGTTCCTTGAACGAGATGTTCTTGGCCTTTTCCTCGAACAGGTACTGGTCCAGGTCGAAGTCCTTCAGGTGCATCTTCGTGTGGAAGATGTTTTCCTGGTAGACGTTGACGTCGAACATCTCGTAACGCGACTTGATGTTCTTGGCCAGGAAGTTCTGGATCGAGTTGATCTTGTGATCGATGTAATGCTTCTTGCCCTTCACGTCACGGGTGAAGCCACGGACGCGGTAGTCCATGATCACGATGTCCGATTCCAGGCTCTCGATCAGGTAGTTCAGCGCCTTCAGCGGCGAAATCACGCCACAGGTAGCCACATCGATGTCCGCGCGGAACGTCGCGATGCCTTCCTGCGGGTGGGTTTCGGGGTAGGTATGGACGGTGATGTGGCTCTTGTCCATGTGCGCTACCACGGCATCGGAGATCAACTCCTTGCCCGCCAGCTTCTTGTCGATCACCGGCTCTTCGGAGATCAGGATCGTCACCGACGCGCCCTGCGGATCGTAATCCTGGCGCGCGACATTGAGGATGTTGGCGCCGATGATCTCGGCGACATCGGTCAAGATTTGAGTCAGCCTATCGGCGTTGTACTCTTCATCGATGTATTCAATGTAACGCTGACGCTCCTCTTCGGTGCGGGCGTAACACACGTCATAGATGTTGAAGCTCAGCGCCTTGGTGAGGTTGTTGAAACCCTGCAACCTCAGGCGAGGCAACGGCTTGACCACGGCGGTCGATCCTGTGTGTGGTGGGAAAGGATCAATTATGGGGCAAAGTGATCGGGGGCGAAACTTGCATTGAAACAAGTTGCTGTGTTGGGGTTTGCCCTTCACAACCCTGATCGTTAAGCTCGCGGCACATAGCCGTGAATTGTTCATGAGCAAAGGGAGCGCCTCAACGTGTCATCTGTGCGCCTTGCCACAAGTCCATTGGCCCTGGACATCGCCACCATTGACCGCTTTCTGGCCCACAGCCACCGACGCCGCTACCCGGCCCGCACGGACGTTTTCCGCCCCGGCGACCCCGCCGGCACCCTGTATTACGTGATCAGCGGCTCCGTTTCCATAATTGCTGAAGAAGAAGACGACCGCGAACTGGTCCTGGGCTACTTCGGCTCCGGGGAGTTCGTCGGCGAGATGGGCCTGTTCGTGGAAACCGACCGCCGCGAGGTGATCCTGCGCACCCGGACCCCCTGCGAGCTGGCCGAGATCAGCTACGAGCGGCTGCACCAGCTGTTCCTTGGCCCGCTGTCCACCGATGCCCCGCGCCTGCTGTACGCACTGGGCCAGCAGGTCTCCAAGCGCCTGCTCGATACCAGCCGCAAGGCCAGCCGCCTGGCGTTCCTGGATGTCACCGACCGCATCGTGCGAACCCTGCATGACCTGTCCCGCGAACCGGAGGCCATGAGCCACCCGCAGGGCACCCAGCTGCGCGTGTCGCGCCAGGAGCTGGCCCGCCTGGTCGGCTGCTCGCGTGAAATGGCCGGCCGCGTGCTGAAGAAGCTGCAGAGCGATGGGCTGCTGCATGCGCGGGGCAAGACGGTCGTCCTGTACGGCACCCGATGACGCCGGATGCCGGCCACCGGCCGGCGCCAACGTCGGCATGACAGCGCCTTTCACGCGCTGCCGCTAGGCTGACGGCATGGCACCTGGCAGCGAATTCTACTGGTTCATCCTGATCGGGCTTGGCGCGCAGCTGGTGGACGGCGCGCTCGGCATGGCCTTCGGGCTCGTCTCATCGTCGGTCATGCTCAGCATGGGCCTGCCGCCGGCGGCGGTCAGCGCAAGCGTGCACACCGCAGAGGTGTTCACGACAGGCGCCTCGGGTGTTTCGCACCTGGTGGCCGGCAACGTGGACAAGCGGTTGTTCCTGCGCCTGGCCCTGCCCGGCGCGGTCGGCGGCTTGCTGGGCGCCTATGTGCTGACCCAGCTGCCCGGTGATGCGATCCGCCCCTTCATCTACGGCTACCTGCTGATCCTGGCGGTCTTCATCCTGCTGCGCGCAGCCGGAAAGCTGGTGCCGCGCCAGGAAGTGAAGCGGGTGCCGGTGCTGGGCTTCGTCGCCGGGCTGCTGGACGCCAGCGGCGGCGGCGGCTGGGGTCCGGTGGCCACCTCCACCCTGCTCGCCCGGGGCGGCCAGGCCCGGACCACCATCGGCACGGTCAACGCGGCCGAGTTCGTGGTGACCCTGGCGGTGTCGATCACCTTCCTGCTCTCGATGGGCCTGCAGTACCTGAACATCGTGGCCGGCCTGCTGATCGGCGGCATGATGGCCGCCCCGCTGGCCGCGGTGCTGGTGAAGCGGGTCAAGGAACGCTGGGTGCTGGTGGCCGTAGGCGTGCTGGTGCTGTCGATCAGCCTGTTCCAGATCAGCGGCGCGGTGCGCGGCTGGCTGGCGGGGTAAAGCGCGGCGCCGTGCGACGCCGGTAGGTATCGACCGTTGGTCGATACGCCTCAGCGGTCGCCGCCGCGATCCACGCAACCCCAGTTGAGGATCCGCGTGCCGGGCTTGAGCACCTGACGGAAATACGCGACCTTGGACACCTTCGGGTTCACCACCACCGGCTCCTTGGCTGCCAGCAGCAACGGCAGGTCCGCGGTGCTGTCCGAATAGGCCACATCGATGTCGCCATAGCCGCGCTCGCGCAGCATGCGCATCTTCTCTTCGTTGTGGCAATGGCGCGTGGCACCAACCGCACCGAAGCGCGGGCCCACTTCACTGCCGATCACCGGCACACCCTGATGGGCGACAAACGCCAGGATGGCGCGGGCCAGCTCCGGCGGCGCGCCGGTGGCCACCACTACCCGGTCGCCCTGCGCCCGGTGCGCGGCGAATACCGCCAGCGCCTCCGGCAGCAGCTTGGCGCGCAGTTGCGCCTCGTGCTTGATCACGTAGGCATCGATCACGCGGTTGAACTCGCGCGCGCGGTGCAACCCGAACGTGGCGATCCAGACATAGACCGAAATACCGGTACGCCGGGTCGGCAACATCGCCACCAGTGGCCCCGCTACCGGCGTCACCAGCAGCGCGGCCAGCAGCCGCAGCGGGTTGCGCTTGATCAGCGAGGCAAACAGGTGGCTGCCGGAATCGCCGTCATAAAGGGTGTGGTCGAAGTCGAAGACCACCAGCGGCGCGTCGTCACGCGGAGTCGGGTAGATCGCAGTCATGCGCTGAAGAATAGCTGACGCAGGCCCTCGCCGGGCTCTTCGACCCGCATGAAGGCCTCACCCACCAGGAACGCATGCACGCCGGCGTTGCGCATCAGGCTCACGTCGTCAGCGCCCAGGATGCCGCTCTCGGTCACCAGCAGGCGGTCGCGCGGCACGGCCTGGCGCATGTCCAGGGTGGTCTGCAGCGACACCTCGAAGGTGCGCAGGTTGCGGTTGTTGATGCCGATCAGCGGCACCGGCACCTGGATGGCGCGTTCGAGTTCATCGATGTCGTGCACTTCCACCAGCACGTCCATGCCCAGCTGCATGGCCAGGTCGGACAGCTCGGCCAGCTGGCGGTCTTCCAGCGCGGCCACGATCAGCAGGATGCAGTCGGCACCCAGCACGCGGGCCTCGTAGACCTGGTACGCATCGATCACGAAGTCCTTGCGCAGTACCGGCAGCGTGCAGGCGTCGCGGGCCTGCTGCAGGTAGGCATCGTCGCCCTGGAAGAAATCCACGTCGGTCAGCACCGACAGGCAGCTCGCCCCACCGAACTCGTAGCTCACCGCGATATCGGCCGGGTGGAAGTCCGGGCGGATCACGCCCTTGGACGGACTGGCCTTCTTCACCTCGGCGATCACCGCCGGGTTGCCGGCGGCAATCGAGGCGCGCAGTGCATCGGCGAAGCCGCGCACCGGCGGGGCGCCGGCCAGGCGTGCCTGCAGCGCTTCCAGGGGGACCCGTGCACGGCGCTCGGCCACTTCAACGGCCTTGCGGGCCAGGATGGTCTCGAGGATGTCGCTCTTGTCGCTCATGTCGTTCAGGGTCCTTCAGGCCGGCCATTATCGGCCAGCCCACAGCAAAGCGTGAAATCGGGCTCAGCCCGCGCGTCGGATGCGCTGGGTCGCATCCACGTAATCCTGCATGCGCTGGCGTGCGCTGCCGTCGGCGATGGCCGCGCGTGCACGGGCCAGGCCGTCGGCGATGCTGCTGGCCACGCCGGCCACGTACAGCGCCGCGCCGGCGTTGAGCGCCACGATGTCCAGCGCCGGGCCGGGCTGGTCGTCGAGCACCCCACGCAGCATCGCGATCGATTCTTCCGGCCCGCTCACCTTGAGGTTGCGGCTGGCCGACATGGCAATGCCGAAGTCTTCGGGGTGGATCTCGTATTCGCGCACCTTGCCGTCGCGCAGCTCGCCGACCAGAGTGCCGGCGCCGAGCGAGATCTCGTCCATGTTGTCGCGGCCCCACACCACCATGGCGCGTTCGGCGCCCAGCTCGCGCAGCACGCGTGCCTGGATGCCGACCAGGTCGGGATGGAACACGCCCATCAGCACGTTGGTGGCGCCCACCGGATTGGTCAGCGGGCCGAGGATGTTGAAGATGGTGCGCACGCCCATTTCGCGCCGCACCGGGGCCACCACCTTCATGGCGGGGTGGTGCATCGGGGCGAACATGAAGCCGATGCCGGTTTCACTGATCGCGCGGGCTACCTCCTCCGGACGCAGCTCGATGATCGCGCCCAGTGCTTCGACCGCATCGGCACTGCCGGACTTGGACGAGACGCTGCGGTTGCCATGCTTGGCGACCTTCGCGCCCGCCGCCGCCACCACGAACATCGCGCAGGTGGAGATGTTGAAGGTATGCGAGCCGTCACCACCGGTACCGACGATATCGATCAGGTGGGTGCGGTCTTCGACCGGCACGGCCAGCGCCAACTCGCGCATCACCGTGGCCGCGCCGGCGATCTCGCCGACGGTTTCCTTCTTGACCCGCAGGCCGGTGAGGATCGCAGCGGTCATTACCGGCGACACCTCGCCGCGCATCACCTGGCGCATCAGATCGACCATCTCGTCGAAGAAGATTTCGCGGTGTTCGATGGTGCGTTGCAGGGCTTCCTGGGGGGAGAAGGTCATGCGGGGTTCCTTTGCAGGAAATTCTTCAGCAGGGCGTGGCCGTGCTCGGTGAGGATCGATTCGGGGTGGAACTGCACGCCCTCCACCGGGTGTTCGCGGTGGCGCAGGCCCATGATCTCTTCCATGGTGCCGTCCTCGTTCTCGGTCCAGGCGGTCACTTCCAGGCAGTCGGGCAGCGTGGTCTTATCCACCACCAGCGAGTGGTAGCGGGTGGCCTGGTAGCGGTCCGGCAGGCCGGCGAACACGCCCTTGCCCAGGTGGCGGATCGGCGAGGTCTTGCCGTGCATGATGGTACCGGCGCGGATGACATCGCCGCCGTACACCTGGCCGATGCCCTGGTGGCCCAGGCACACGCCCAGGATCGGCGTGGTCGGACCCAGCCGCCGGATCAGCTCCAGCGACACGCCCGCTTCGTTGGGCGTGCACGGGCCGGGTGAGATCACGATGCGCTCGGGCGCGAGCGCGGCGATCTCGTCAACGCTCAGGGCGTCGTTGCGCACCACCTTTACATCGGCACCCAGGGTCTGCAGGTACTGCACGAGGTTGTAGGTGAAGCTGTCGTAGTTGTCGAGCATCAACAACATGGCAAATTCCTGGAATCAAGGATGCAATACGGAATCGGTAGCGCCGGCCGTTGGCCGGCAACCGGGTGAATTACAGGCCCTTGGCGGCCTGGGCGACGGCGCGGAACAGCGCGCGACCTTTGTTCATGGTCTCGTCCCATTCCTTGCCCGGGTCCGAGTCGTAGACGATGCCCGCGCCGGCCTGCACGTGCAGGCGGCCGTCCTTGATCACCGCGGTGCGGATCGCAATGGCGGTGTCGGCATCGCCGTGCCAGCCGATGTAACCGATGCTGCCGGCGTAGACATTGCGCTTGATCGGCTCCAGCTCGCGGATCACTTCCAGCGCGCGGATCTTTGGCGCGCCGCTGACCGTGCCGGCCGGGAACGTGGCACGCAGCACATCGGCGTAGCTCAGGCCCGGCTGCAGCTGCCCGGTCACTTCGCTGACGATGTGCATGACGTGGCTGTAGCGTTCGATCACGAACTGCTCGCCCACTTCCACCGTGCCGGCCTTGGAGACGCGGCCGGCATCGTTGCGACCCAGGTCGATCAGCATCAGGTGCTCGGCGCGCTCCTTCGGATCGGCCAGCAGTTCGGCTTCCAGCGCGTTGTCTTCCTCCACCGTGGCGCCGCGCGGGCGGGTACCGGCGATCGGGCGCACGGTCACTTCCCCGTCCTGCAGGCGCACCAGGATTTCCGGCGAGGAGCCGACCACCTGCACATCGCCGGTGTCGAGGAAGTACATGTACGGCGACGGATTCAGCGCGCGCAGCGCCCGGTATACATCCACCGGGCGCGCCTTGAACGGCACGCTCAGGCGCTGGCTGAGCACCACCTGGAAGATGTCGCCGGCGCGGATGTATTCCTTGGATTTGTCCACGGCGGCAATGAAGCCTTCGCGGGTGAAGCCGGAAACGAAGTCGTTCTCGTCCAGCACGTCGCGGGTGATCGGCACCGGGTAGCCCGCGCCGGGGGCGCGCAGCTTGGCCACCAGGCCGTCCAGCCGCGTTTGCGCCTCGTCCCACGCACCGGGCTGGCCGGGGTCGGCGTGCACGATCAGGTACAGGCGGCCCTTGAGGTTGTCGAACACCGCCAGTTCTTCGGAGTGCAGCAGCAGGATGTCCGGGGTGCCGAGCTCGTCGCGGCCGCGCGGCGGGGCCAGGCGCGGTTCGATGTAGCCGATGCACTCGAATCCGAACCAGCCCACCAGGCCGCCGGTGAAGCCCGGCAGGCCGGCCAGCTTGGGCACCGAATGGGCGCTGCGCAGCGCCTCCACTTCGGTGAACGGGTCTGCCACCTCACGGGTTTCCACCACCTGGCCAGCTTCGCTGACGGTCAGGGTATGGCCGTGGAAGGCGTACACGCGGCGGGCCGGCAGGCCGATGATGGAATAGCGCCCGAAGCGCTCGCCGCCTTCGACCGATTCGAACAGGTAGGTGTGCGGGCCGTCGGCGAGCTTCAGATAGACCGAAAGCGGCGTGTCCAGGTCGGACAGCACTTCGCGGACGACGGGGATGCGGGTGTGGCCTTCAGCGGCCTGCTGCTGGAACTGCTCGAGCGTGATCAAGACGACTTTCCTTCCGGGAAACGGCGGTGGCGGGACGGACGACGGCAACAGGCCACCATCGCCACCAACGGCGAGCGGAAGAAAGGGTATGCGGGGTCGTCAGAATGGACACCCGGGGACTGTACCGCATTGGCGGCACCGGATGGAACCCGGGCCGTGGCGCGGCCGGATGGACAAAGGCCTCAGGCGGAGGTGGCGGAGGTAGCGCCGACTGTTAGTCGGCTGCCCGGTCAAGCAGCCGACTAACAGTCGGCGCTACCCTCGTTCCAGCCGTTCCAGCGGCCGCCGCCGGTTCCAGCACCCACCCGCCCCGCCTCATCCCATCCGCCGCGCGGCCTGCTGCTCCTGCTCGCGCTGCTGCTCGGCGCCCAGGTCGGCCACCAGCGCCGGGGCAGCGGCCGCACGTTCCTGCTGGCGGTTGACCTCGGCCACCTGCTCGGTGCTCACGCTGAGCGGCTGCTGCCGGCCGGCCACCACGTCCACCTGGGCCAGGTGGCGGTGCACGGAGGTGAGGTCCTGGGTATCGACCGCGAACACGCGGGTGCGGTCCTCGCTGAGCACGACCCGCTCGATGCGTTCCAGACCCTCCTGCGTGGCCTTGGCCGCCAGCGCACCGGCCAGCTGGTCACTCTGCAGGTCGGGCACGCGGTTGTGGGCAGCATCAATGCCGTGCACCCCGACTTGGGCGCCTTGGAACATGTGGTACTGCCTGTGGCCGGGATCATTGATGCCGACCACCAGCGTGGAGGGCTCGGCGGCGACGGCGGCGTGCTTCTCCGCCGGGTGATGGATGCGTTCGTGCTGTTCCAGCAACGCGCGGGCCTGCGCTTCCTGTTTGATGAGCTCGGCGTCCAGGCTGGGAATGACCGTTTCCTTCATCCCGTGGCGCTGCACAGCCTCGCCAAATGCCGGGCCGATGTTTTCGACCAGGCGCTTGGTCTCGATGATGTTGCCGATGTTCTGCGGCGTCAGCGCCGTGGGTACGTAGGTAGCGGCCGCGCCGCGAAGGCCCGCCACTGCCCCGCCAACCGAGGCAAACACCGCCGGCGCCTGCGCCGTGGTGTTCTTGATGTGGTGCGCCGCAAAGTCATAGCCCTGGTCGACATGGGCGCCGGCCGTGGCATACCCATTCTGAAGCTTACCGGCCACCCATTGGCCGTCACGGTCGATGCTCTCGGCGGTGCGCTGGCCGGCGGCGCGGGCCGCATCGGCGTCCTCCCGGGCATCGCGCGTTGCGGCGGTGGCACGCGCCTGGCCCGCGGCGTGTACGGCATCGGCGCGGCTGTCGAGGTCCTTGGAGACGTTGTCGAACCCCAGCTTGCCCGCTCCCCATGAGGCCACCGACAGAATCCCGGACTGCGCGCGAGATTCCACGCGATGCGCCGTGGACTCGATCATGCCGGTCAGTTCGCGGCCCTGGGCGTACACGGTGGTGGTGGCTTTGGCGCTAACCTGCAGCGTGGCCGATCCCATGTCGACTACCTTGCCCACCACCATGCCCTGCACGCGGGCGACCTGCTCGACGGCGTCGCCGGTGCGGTCAAGGACGTGGGCGGCGGTTGCGCCGCCCTTCTCCACCACTTCGCCCACTACCCGGCCGTTGTGCATGCCATGCGCGGCCGAGTGCAGCACCTTGGACAACGGTCCGGCCAGCTCGGCTACCTGGCTGGGGGCATCGGTACGCGCGCGATCCACCAGCCGCTCCCGCGCATCGCGGGTCTTGGGATCGAGCACCAACTCCATGCGCCCCGCCGCGACCGGGATATCGCGAAGGGCCTCGTAGCCCGGTTTGGTGGCCAACTGTTCGACGAATTGCGCGGCTGCGGTCTGCGCACCGGGCGGCAGCATCTCGCGCATCTTCTCGGCCACCTTGGCCTGCATCAGCGGCTCGCGCATCAGCATGCTGGCTTCGTTGGCCAGCAGCCCGTAGGCGTGTCGCTGTTGTTCGTTGAGGCGCCGCATCCCGTTCTGCACATCGTTGAGCACCTCACCGCTGGTCTGGTAGGTGTGTACGGTCTGCTGTGGGTTGAAGGTGGGCAGGCCGTTGTCTTTGGCATAGCGCGCCGGCGTATCCGGGTGCAGACCGGCGGCGTTGAAGGTGGTGGCGCGGGCGCCGGTGACGGCGGAGGCGGCGGAGGCCATGCCGCCGCCGAGGGAGTGGCCGGCGATTTCGAAGCCGCCGCTACTCTCTTCCTTGATTCGCGTGGCGAGCTGCATGGCGCGGTCGTAGTAGTCGCTACGCATGCCGATGCCTTGCTGGCCATTGTTCAAAAAGTCCTCTCCACCGGACTCACGCCGGCCGCTGGGTGCCGAGGGATCAACAATCTCGCCAGTCGAGCCCTTGAACACCACGACTGGTCTCGCATCGCTGCCGAGCACACTCTTGTCAGGAAGGTAGATTTCAGCGCGGAATCCAGACTCTGTCGGGCGAAGTTGACGAAGTATTTCTTCGTCCGACATGTTGATTCCCGCAGCGCGCAGCGCAGCTGGATCGGCGCTCGCGCGCGTCCACCCTGCGGGTGGCTGTCCTTCATTTTTTGCCGATAGGTATACATCAGCGGCCAAGCCTGACATCTCGCGCGCGTGATAGGTTTCCTGGAGACGATCCGCCTCTTTGTTGCTTCCGCTCTCGCGGAGCTGTTGAACAAGAAGGTTCTGTTCCTGGATGGCGCGGGCGCGCGCCTCGGTATCGGGACCACTCATGGCAGGCTCCATTGCACTGTGAAGGCGCGCGATCCCCCCGAGCCGCGCTTCTTATCGAATAGCAGAACACTTTGCTAATGTCACGCCTTCAGGGGCTCAACATCAGGATGATCATGCGCATCAGTCTTCACAACGCGATGACAAAAGCCCTTCTAAGTGCGGCATGGCTCACACTTATTCTCGTCAACGGGTGTGCGGCATCGTCTTCACATGGCGCCGGCGACTATTTCGACGGCAAGGCATTGGAGCTGGCTATCGCGGTTGAGAACGGTGACGCGGCAGCCATTCGCCACTTGGTCAAGGATGAAGGCGTCGATCCCGACAAAACCTTTGCCCGGCGCGACGGCATTCCTCTGATTGCCTGGCCATTGCGTGCACAAAGCCTGGAGGGGCTGCGCGCGTTGCTGGAGAATGGCGCCGACCCCAATGCGCGGATGTTCAAGGAGATTGATGGGCGCAGGCTTGGCTTCAATAACGCGATGGTCTACGCCGCCAAGATGGAGGACCCCCGATTCCTCGAGCTCCTTCTGAAACATGGCGGAGATCCCAACACACGCAACTCCAACAACGAAACGCTGATGTACCAGGCGTTTCTTAGCGGAAACCAGTGGAAGAACGTGCAGCTACTGGTCGAGAATGGCGCTGACGTAAACCAGGCCAATCTTGGATCCGCAGATACCATCTTGAGCCTGTACACCGGACGGGGGGGCTTCAACTCCGCCTACTGGCTTCTGGAGCACGGCGCAGACCCAACCATAAAGACCAAGATTCTGACCGGCTCCGGAGAAGCGCCGCCTATGCGAATGGTCGACGCAATCTATTGGGAAATCACCACGCCAGATCTTCTGCCGTGGCAGAAGAAATGTCAGCAATGGCTGATCGCGCGCAACATCCCGCGTCCGCCGATGCCTGAGCACATTCGCAAGAAGCGGGAGGCGTTTGGCTTCCCGACCAGGGAAGAGGATATTCCGCTGCTCTGAGCAGCCCGGAAGGGGCCGGCTCTACCGCGAGCGGTGCGGCAACAGCCTACTGCAGGAGCGCGCTGTCGAGCGGGAGGTGCATGCGCACGCGTGCTGCCACGCAATCGATGCGGAAGCGGCGCGCGCGAACCGGTTCGCCGTCCAGGTTGAGGGTCATCGGTTCGTCGGCGTCTATTTCCACCCACGGCGCGCGGGTGCGCTCGGCCACCTGCTCCAGCGCACCCTGCTTGCCGCCACGGATCAATGCGCCCAGCGTCGAGGCGACTTCGCCACTCAGCTCCGGGATCACGGTGAGATCGAGCAGGCCGTCATTGACCAGCGCTTCGGGGCACAGCACCTGGCCACCGCCGGCCTGGCGGCCGTTGCCGATGCCGAGCGCAATGAAGCCCCCTTCCCAGTTGAAGTCCGGGGTGCGCAGCCGGGCCTGGATGGGTTCGATCCGGCCCAGCCGGGAGATGCCCGTCACCAGGTAGGCCAGCCCGCCGAGCACCTTCTTCAGGCCCTCGTCGGTCTCCACCGTAACTTCGGTGCCAAATCCGCCGCTGGCCACGTTGGCGCACCACCACAGGTCACCGTCGGCGTCGATGCGCAGCAGGTCCAGCGGGCACGCCGGCTGGGCCAGGATCATCTGCAGCGCCTGGATCGGCTCCTCGGGAATGCCGGCGGCGGTCGCGAAATCATTGGCGGTACCCAGCGGGACCAGGCCCAGGGTCGGCAGCGCCTCCGCCGCCTCGTCGCGGTGGGCCAGGGTTTCGGCCACTTCGCTCAGGGTGCCGTCGCCACCGGCGGCGATGATGGTATCCACGCCGTGCTCGATGGCTTCGGCCACGTAACGCTCGGCGTCGCCGTCTTCCCAGGTGACCCGGGCCTCGATCGTCACCCCCTGCTCGCGAAGCGCATGCACCGCCTCGCGCAGCTCGACGTTGCCCGTGGACTTGCCATTGAGGATCAGACGCCAGCGAGGACCACGCATACCGCACTTCCATGGGAGGGGGAGGCGCAGGCTATCAGCCCGGTGGCTCAGGGGCAGTGAACGTCATCAAACGGTCACTGATCGCCCGGAGAATGGAAGTCCATAACAGGGACGATGGATGGAGGCAGGATCAGCCTCCCGCTATTCCCAGGGCCGCATTCGCAAGAGTGCGGTCTTTTTTTTGGGGCCGGGGGCAGACCGAGCGCATCCCATCTATATGCTCGACCAAGCCTTGCGGAATGGCGGACCACATGGGGTCCAGTACGAAGTCGACGCCTTCGCGCCTCGCCAACTTCGCCGCGGGTACGAAATCAGCGTCACCGGCCATCAGAACGATCTGCCGAACCTGTCGCTTCAGGGCGAGGGAAGAGATGTCGATGCCTATTCGCATGTCGACCCCCTTCTGCCTTATCACTGGATGGACATCTTCAGCCGCAAGATCGGCGAAACGACGACGCCCCTTCAGCAGATCATCAAGTACGCCCGGACTGGCAGACCACGTATTGAAGTCGGTCAAGTGGCCCAGTCGCAGAGCAACCTTGCGCATCTGACGCAATTTCTCGTGCAGCCCCCGTCTAAAAAGCGCTTCTGGCGAACGAGAGAAATCAACGCACTCGCCTGATATCGGATTGTGCATCCGCTTAAGAAGCGGAGGGCAGTCGTAGAAGAAGATCCGATACAGATCCCTTGCTTCGCCCGTGGGTGAGCGAAGGTGCGCCAGTGCCCATCTATGCGCCTGATCTGCCGCCCTGGACGCGTTGTATGCGTTTTCGGGCTCGATCCGCCGGAACCGCTTGATGAAGTAGCCGCCGTCGATGAGGACTGCAGTGGGCATGCCTTTGCCTCCGCGGAACGTGATCAAAAAAAAAGCCCCCGTTTCGGCCGTCCCGCGATCAGTAGGGGGGCGTACTTGGAGGGCTGGATGGATCGATTCTGTTACGGGAACATCTGCGTGACAAGGCATCTGTACCTATCGGCTACAGCTCAGACATTGATAGCCCCGATAATGGCCTGCGCCGCATATGCATTCAATCTCCGCAGGCAAACGCCTTCAGGGCTTCGCCTTCGAGCCGGTACACCGTCCACTCGCTCTGCGGCTTGGCGCCGGCGGCTTCATAGAACTTGATGGCCGGCTCATTCCAGTCGAGCACCGACCATTCAAAGCGGCCGCAGCCTTCGGCCACGGCGATGCGGGCGATGTGCTTGAGCAGCGCCTTGCCGGCGCCACTGCCGCGCTGCGCGGGGCTCACGTAGAGGTCTTCGAGGTAAATGCCGTTGCGGCCCAGCCAGGTGGAGTAGTTGTAGAAATACACCGCGTAGCCGATCGCTTGGCCACCGGCTTCGCAGATCAGCGCGCGCGCCTTGGCGCCCTCGCCGAACAGGCTGGCGACGATGCCGGCCTCGTCGGTCTGCACCGACGATTCGGCCTTTTCGTAGATCGCCAGCTCGCGGATGAAGCGCAGGATCAGCGCGGCATCGGCAGCGGTGGCCTCGCGGATCTGCAGCGCCGGCGCCCCCATGTTCAGCCCCGCGCCTTGGCTACGTTATGACGCATCTGGTCAATCACGTCCTTGTAGCTGATCGGTGCGTTGAAGATCGCCGAGCCGGCCACGAAGGCGTCGGCGCCGGCCGCGGCAATCGCGCCGATGTTGTCGGCCTTCACCCCGCCGTCGATCTCCAGGCGCACGTCGCGACCGCTGGCATCGATCTTCTGGCGGACCACGCGCAGCTTGTCCAGCGCAGAGGGAATGAAGGCCTGGCCGCCGAAACCGGGGTTGACCGACATCAGCAGCACGAGGTCCAGGTCATCCAGCACCCAGTCCAGGATGTCCACCGGGGTGCCCGGGTTGAGCACCAGGCCCGGCTTGCAGCCCAGCGAGCGGATCAGCTGGATGGTGCGGTGCACGTGGCGGCTGGCCTCGGGGTGGAAGCTGATGTAGGTCGCGCCGGCCTCGGCGAAGTCCGGAATGATGCGGTCCACCGGTTCCACCATCAGGTGCACGTCGATCGGGGCGGTCACGCCATGCTTGCGCAGCGCCTGGCAGACCATCGGGCCGATGGTCAGGTTCGGCACGTAATGGTTGTCCATCACGTCGAAATGCACCCAGTCGGCACCGGCGGCAAGCACGTTGTCCACTTCCTCGCCGAGGCGGGCGAAGTTGGCGGACAGGATGGAGGGGGCAATGATGCAGTTGGACATGGCCGGGGCCTTCAGGACGTGGAGAGGGGGCCGCGCGCGCTCAGCGCCTGCGCAGGGTCTTGATGCGGTCGTAGGCGGCATTGAGCTGGCGCGACTTGCGCTCGGCCTGCTGGCGCAGCTCGGGGGCGGCGCCGACGACCTTGTCGGGGTGGTACTGGGACATCAGCCGCCGGTAGGCCAGGTCGATCTCGGCATCGGTGGCCTCGGAGGTCAGCCCCAGCTCCCGGTACGGGTTCTCCCTGTTCAGCCGGAACCAGTCGGCATCGAAGGCATGGCCGATCAGCAGGCCGACCACGGCACCAAACAGCGGATTGGGCCTGAAAAGCAGGGCGCCGGCGATGAATCCAAGCAGTTTTCCGTACCAGCGCATGGTCGTCGGGGCGGCCGGGGCAACAAAGGAGCCTCATTTTACGTCACAGCGGCCCCAACCCGCTTTACACTAGGCCGCCCGCTGTCCCTGCGGGCCCTCCGGGTGCCCTGGACAGCCGTCTCGACGAAGCCCCAGGAGTGCCCGTGCCGACCACGTTGTTGCAATCCGATCTCCCCGGCCTGCCCTTGCGCCATCGCGGCAAGGTGCGTGATGTTTTCGACATTCCGCGCGAACGGCTGCCCGCCGGCACGCCGCCGGGGGACTACCTGCTGATGGTCGCGACCGACCGTCTGTCGGCCTTCGACGTGGTGCTTCCCGATCCGATTCCCGGCAAGGGCGAAATGCTCTGCCAGGTCTCCAACTTCTGGTTCGCCAAGACCGCGCACCTGATGCCCAACCACCTCACCGGCATTGACGTGGCCAGCGTGCTGCCCGACGGCGTGGACCCGGCGCTGTACGCCAAGCGCGCGGTCGTGACCCGCAAGCTCAAGCCGGTACCGGTGGAAGCCATCGCCCGCGGCTATCTCATCGGCAGCGGCTGGAAGGACTACCAGCGCACCGGCAAGGTCAGCGGCATTGAACTGCCCGATGGCCTGCGCCAGGCCGAGCAGCTGCCCGAGCCGATCTTCACCCCCTCGACCAAGGCCGCCGTGGGCGACCATGACGAGAACATCGATTTCGATGCGATGGTCAAGGCGGTCGGCGCGGACCTGGCCGAGCGCGTGCGCGATGCCACCCTGCGCATCTACAAGTTCGCCGCCGATTACGCCCGCGAGCACGGCATCATCCTGGCCGACACCAAGTTCGAGTTCGGTACCGATGCCGATGGCCGCCTGTACATCATGGACGAGATGCTGACGCCGGATTCCTCGCGCTACTGGCCGGCCGACGAGTACGAAGTGGGCACCAGCCCGCCGAGCTACGACAAGCAGTTCGTCCGCGATTACCTGGAGACGCTGGACTGGGGCAAGACCGCCCCGGGCCCGAACATCCCGGCGGACATCATCGAGCGCACCCGCGCCAAGTACGCCGAGGCGCTGCAGCGCCTGGCCGGTATCTCGGTGGATTGATGCCGCCGGTAGAGTCCGGCTTGGGCGGTAGAGCCGACTGTTAGTCGGCTGCGGCGGTAGAGCCGACTGTTAGTCGGCTGCGGTGGAGCAGCGGACTGACAGTCCGCTCTACCCGCTCCGCTCTACCCGCTCCGCTCTACCCGCCCCGCCCTACCCGTCCGCTGTCGGGAGTATTCTGTGGTCACTCCGGAGGCTCAATGTCCACGACGACCCAGCTTGTGCGGCCCATCGACCGCTATTTCGCCAGCTATTCAGACGATCACCGCAATACGCTGAACCAGCGCATCCATGTGGTGGCGGTGCCGGCAATCCTGTGGTCGGTCATTGCCCTGCTCTGGTGCCTGCCGCCGCTGATCACCTGGTTCCAGTACGGGGTCTGGGCCGGCCTGGCGATGTTTACCGCGTGGTGCTTCTACAACCGCCTGTCGCGCCGGTTGGGCCTGGGCATGCTCGCTTTCTTCTTTATATGCGGCTGCACCTGCCGGCTGCTGGAAGCCGAGATCGGGCTGTCCAACCTGGCCTGGCTGGGGCTGGGCGTGTTCGTGGTGGCCTGGGTCGCGCAGTTCATCGGCCACAAGTTCGAGGGGCGCAAGCCCAGCTTCCTGACCGACCTGACCTATCTGCTGATCGGGCCGGCCTGGGTGATGGCCAAGGCGTACCGGAAGTTCGACCTGGCGTATTGACCGGCCCAACCTGAACGAAATGGATGCTCACTCCTGCTGCACGGCAGCGGGTCCAGCATGGCGGTGGACGCGATCCGGGGAGGGTGGTTCGTTCATCTGCGCGGTGGCTGACGCGCGGGCGGAGCCCCTGTCGTTGCTGGGCTGAACGGTAGCGAGATCACTCATGGCGCAAAGTGCCGGCAAGGTTTCCATACGGCGCTGAACAACCCCGAATGGACCACCCTGCCGACAGCAAAAAGATGAATCACGCACGTTGCCTGCAGTTGATGGCGTAATCGGGTATATCGGCGACAAATCCCCGCCTGTTAGACTGAAAGGCCTGCTCGTGAATCCCGCATTCCCTGCATGAATCCCAGCCTTCTCCTGCTGCTCGCCCTGCCCTTCCTGCTGGCGGTGGCGGTCATTGTGTTCCGCCACAGTTCCCGTGCCACTGCCGCCTGGCTGGCTGCGGCCGCCCCCGTGGGCGGGCTGGCGCTGCTCGCGACGATGACCCCCGCGATCCTCGATGGCGGGGTGGTGCGCAGTTTCGGGGACTGGCTGCCGCAGATCGGGCTGGCCTTCTCGGTGCGCCTGGATGGGCTGACCTGGATGTTCGCCGGCATGGTGCTGGCCATCGGCGCGCTGGTGGTGATGTACGCGCACTATTACCTGAGCGCGAAGGACAACGCGCACCGCTTCTACTGCTACCTGCTGCTGTTCATGGGCGCCATGCTGGGCATGGTGCTGTCAGGCAACCTGTTGCTGCTGATGGTGTTCTGGGAAATGACCAGCATCAGCTCGTTCCTGCTGATCGGCTTCTGGTCGCACCGCCAGGATGCCCGCGAGGGCGCGCGGATGGCGCTGGTGGTGACCGGCGGCGGCGGCCTGGCCCTGCTCGGTGGCGTGCTGCTGATCGGCCGCATCGTCGGCAGTTTTGAACTGGACGCGGTGCTGGCCGCCGGCGATGTGATCCGTGCCAGCCCGCTGTACCCGTGGGCCCTGTTCCTGGTGCTGGCGGGCATCTTCACCAAGAGCGCGCAGTTCCCGTTCCACTTCTGGCTGCCACATGCCATGGCCGCGCCGACCCCGGTGTCGGCCTACCTGCATTCGGCCACCATGGTGAAGGCCGGCGTGTTCCTGCTGGCCCGGCTGCACCCGGCGCTGGCCGGTACCGACCTGTTCTTCTATACGGTCAGCGGGATCGGCGCGCTGACCCTGCTGATCGGCGCCTGGAACGCGATCTTCCAGCACGACCTGAAAGGGCTGCTGGCCTATTCGACGATCTCGCACCTGGGCCTGATCACCCTGCTGTTCGGCCTGTCCACGCCGATGGCGGTGGTGGCCGGCGTGTTCCACATCCTCAACCACGCCACCTTCAAGGCCTCGCTGTTCATGGCCGCCGGCATCATCGACCATGAAACCGGCACGCGCGACATGCGCAAGCTGGGTGGCCTGCGCCGGTTGATGCCGTTCACCAGCGCGCTGGCGATCATCGCCTCGCTGGCCATGGCCGGCATTCCGCTACTCAACGGCTTCCTGTCCAAGGAAATGCTGTTCGCCGAGGCCATTACCGCGCAGGGACCGGAACCGATGCGCATCGCCGTGTCGATCGCCGCGCTGCTGGCCGGCGTGCTGGGCGTGGCCTACAGCCTGCGCTTCGTGCATGACACCTTCTTCGGCCAAGGCCCGCATGACCTGGACCGGGTGCCGCACGAGCCGCCGCGCTTCATGAAGGTGCCGGTGGAGGTCCTGGTGGTGCTGTGCGTGGCGGTGGGCGTAGCCCCGGCGATCACTGTGGCCCCGATCCTGCACGCGGCAGCCTCCTCGATCCTGGGCCCGGCCATGCCGGCCTACAGCCTGTCGGTCTGGCACGGCTTCAACATGCCGCTGATGATGAGCATCGCAGGTGTACTGGGCGGCATCGCCCTGTACTTCGGTCTGCGCCGGCTGATCAACCTGCATGCGGTGGTCAGCCATGCCATCGGGCGCAACCTGTTCCACAAGCAGCTGGACCTGGTGTTCGGCTTCGCCCACCGGCTCACCCAGGGCCTGGCCAACGGCAGCCTGCAGCGCATGCTGATGGCGCTGGTGGTGGTGGCGATCATCGTGGCCGCCGCCCCGTTCGTGGCCAATCCGGTGTCGCCCAACTGGCCTTCGCCGCAGCCGATTCCGTTGCTGGGCTGGGCGCTGTGGGCGGTGATGATGGCCTGCGCGCTGGGCGCGCTGTTCGTCTATCGGCAGCGCCTGCTGGCAGTGCTGGTCGCCGGTGGCGTGGGCCTGATGGTGTCGCTGACCTTCGTGTTCCTGTCCGCGCCGGACCTGGCGTTGACCCAGCTGCTGGTGGAGATGGTGACGCTGGTGCTGATGCTGCTGGGCATGAACTACCTGCCGGCGCAGTCGCCGCCGGAGAAGTCGCGCTGGCGCAAGCGCCGGGACGCATTGATCGCGGTGATCGGTGGTGGCGGCCTGGCCGCCATGGCCTACAGCGCGATGACCCTGCCGCCCAACACCATGGCCGGCGAACTGCTGGCGCGTGCGCTGCCCGAAGCGTACGGCGAAAACGTGGTCAACGTGATCCTGGTGGACTTCCGTGGCTTCGATACTTTCGGTGAGATCACCGTGTTCGGCATCGCCGCCCTGGTGGTGCACGCCATGCTGCGGCGTTCGCGGATGGCGCCGGAGCAGATCATGCCGGGCCCGCCGATCAAGCTGCCGGTACCGGCCGACCTGGCCCAGGTGATGTTCCCGTTGACGCTGACGGTATCGATCTTCCTGTTCCTGCGCGGCCACAACGCGCCCGGCGGCGGTTTCATCGCCGGCCTGGTGCTGGCGGTGCCGCTGCTGATCCAGTACGTCATCCAGGGCACCACCTCGGTGGAATCGCGCTTCGGCTTCGATTACATCCGTTGCATCGGCGCGGGCCTGCTCATCGCCATCGTCAGCGGCTGTGCCTCGATGCTGTTCGGGGTGCCGTTCCTGACCAGCGGGCACCTGGACCTGGAGCTGCCGCTGATCGGCACGGTGCCGTTGGCCAGCGCGGTCGGCTTCGATACCGGCGTGTACCTGGTGGTGTTCGGCGGGGCGATGCTGATCCTGTCGATGATGGGCACGGTGAAACCGTCGCGCACCCGCAACTCGCGCAAGGGCGAGATCGATCCCAACAACCGTTCGGCACGTACCGGGGAGACCCACTGATGGAACTGGCCCTGGCAAGCGCGATCGGCGTACTGGCTGCGATCGGCATCTACCTGCTGCTGCGCGCGCGCAGCTTCGACGTCATCCTCGGCATGACCTTCCTGTCCTACGCGACCAACCTGCTGATCTTCTCCGGCGGCCGCCTGGTGACCGGGAAGGCGCCGGTGCTGAAGGAAGGCGTGGACAGCACGCTGGGCAACTACACCGATCCGCTGCCGCAGGCACTGGTGCTGACCGCGATCGTCATCGCCTTTGCGATGACTGCCGTGAGCATCGTGCTGGCCATGCGCAGCCGCAGCGACAACCACAGCGACCACGTCGACGCGCACGAGGATGAGGCTGCAGAGCTGGCCGATACCGCGCCCGGCCGGGAGGGTGGCCCGTGAACCATGCGGTGATCCTGCCCATCCTGATTCCACTGTTCGGTGCGGCCTGTTCGCTGTTCGTCGAACACCGCCGCTACGGCCCCAAGGTGCAGCGCACGGTGGCCTGGACCACGCTGGCCGCGCTGGCGGCGTCGGTGGCCCTGCTGTTCGCGCAGACCGCCGATGGGACCATCGCGGTGTACCTGCTGGGCGACTGGCCCTCGCGGCTGGGCATCGCGTTGGTGGCCGACCGTCTGTCCAGCTGGATGCTGCTGACCACGCTGCTGCTGGCCATCCCGTGCCTGCTGCACGCCTGCTCGGGCTGGGACCGGCGCGCACCGCATTTCCATGCGCTGTTCCAGTTCCAGCTGGTGGGCCTCAACGGTGCCTTCCTCACCGGCGACATCTTCAACCTGTTCGTCTTCTTCGAGGTGATGCTGATCGCCTCCTACGGCCTGCTGCTCAGTGGCGGACGCGGGCTGCGCATGCGCATCGGCCTGCACTACGTGGTGTTCAACGTCACCGCGTCCACGCTGTTCCTGATCGCATTGGGGCTGCTGTACGCCTCGCTGGGCTCGCTCAACATGGCCGAACTGTCCCAGCGCATCGCCGAGGTGCCGCCCACCCACCTGACCCTGGTGAAGGCAACGCTCGGCCTGCTGCTGCTGGTGTTCTGCAGCAAGGCCGCACTGATGCCACTGTACCTGTGGCTGCCCGAAGCCTATGCGCGGGCGCCGGCCGCCGTGGCGGCGCTGTTTGCGATCATGACCAAGGTCGGCCTGTACGCGATGCTGCGGGTGAGCTCGCTGTGGTTCGGCGAAGACGCAGGCGCCATGGCCGGCTATGGCTCCCAGTGGCTGTTCTGGGCCGGCGTGGCCACGCTGATCCTGGGTGGGCTGGGCGTGCTTGCCGCCGCGCGCCTGCGCGTGCTGATCTCCTACCTGGTGGTGGTATCGGCGGCCACGCTGTTCATCGCCTTCTCGATCCGCACCCCGCAGGTGCTGTCGGCGGGCCTGTATTACCTGCCGCACAGTACGTTCGTGGCGGCCGCCCTGTTCCTCATCGCCGACCTGATCCGCCGCCGCCGCGGTGGCGCCAGTGACCGCAAGGAAATCATCGCGCCGATGCCCGGCAAGGAAACCCCGGCGGTGCTGTTCCTGATCGCCGCGGTGTCGGTGGCCGGCCTGCCGCCGCTGTCCGGCTTCCTGGCCAAGGCGGCGCTGCTGGCCGGCATGCCGGCCGCCTACACGGGAGTGGTCTGGGCGGCGGTGCTGGGCAGCAGCCTGATGGTGATCGTGGGCATCACCCGCGGCGGCATCCGCCTGTTCTGGCGGGTGCCGGTGCTGGAGGAGGGCGTACCCCCGCCGCGCAAGGCGCCCACCCGCACCGTGGAGCTGTTCGCCGCCGCGCTGCTGCTCTGCTACGGCATCGGCATGAGCGTGTTCGCCAACCCGTTGATGCAGTACACCGACGCCATGGCCACGCAGCTGCTCACGCCGCAGGATTACGTGGGCGGACTGCGTGCGACCACGCCGGAGATCCGCCAGCCATGAGCCGCCGCCCGTTCCTTCGCCGCCTGTTCCCCTCGACCTCGCTGAGCGTGATGGTCACCGGCTTCTGGGTGCTGATGTCCGACAGCTTCACCCTGGGCCAGATCCTGCTCGGCATGCTGCTGGGCGTTGTGGTGCCGCTGTTCGCCGCGCGGCTGGACCGCGAGTTCGCGCGCATCGGCTCGCTGCGACCGTTGCCCAAGCTGATCTGCGTGACGCTGTGGGACATCCTGGTCTCCAACATCCGCGTGGCGGTGCAGGTACTGGGCCCGGAGCGCCGCATCCACCCGGGCTTCATCTGGCTGCCGCTGGACATCGCCAACATCCACGGCATCGCCGCGCTCACCAGCATGATCACCCTGACCCCGGGTACGGTGTCGGCCGCGTTGTCCGATGATCGCCGCTACCTGCTGGTGCATGTGCTGCACCTGGACGATCCCGACGAACTGATCCGGCAGATCAAGCACCGTTACGAAGCCCCGCTGATGGAGATTTTCCCATGACCGGTTTCACCTTCATCCAGACCACCATGGCCGTGTGCATGCACGTGGTCGGGCTGGCCATGCTGCTGGCCACCTGGCGCCTGCTGCGCGGCCCGACCGTGCCCGACCGGATCCTGGCGCTGGACACGCTGTCGGTGACCGCCATCGCCGAGCTGATGCTGTTCGGCATGTACCTCAATTCGGCGGTGTATTTCGAAGCGGCGCTGGTGATCGCGATGCTGGGCTTTGGCAGCACCGTGGTGCTCAGCAAGTTCGTGCTGCGCCGGGACATCGTCGAATGATCACCTTCATCCAGGTCGCGCTGTCGCTGCTGCTGCTGTTTGGCTGCTTCTTCATCCTGGTCGGCGCGCTGGGACTGGTGAAGCTGTCCACGTTCTTCAAGCGCCTGCATGCACCGACCAAGGCCAGCACCTTGGGCGTTGGCTGCGTGCTGGCCGGTTCGGTGCTGTACCACATCTTCCTGGGCGAAGACCCGCAGCCGCGGGAGCTGCTGATCACCGTGTTCCTGTTCATCACCGCACCGATCAGCGCACACATGATGGCCAAGGCGGCGCTGTCGCTGATGATGGAAAAGCGGCCGAGCCTGCCCGGGCACGAGACCGCGAAGGAAGAGCAGTTGCCGCCGCCGTTGCCGCGCAATGTGGCAGAGGGGCGCGATGACGACGAACGCGTCGCCACGCGCACGGATCCTGGCGCGCCCCCGGAGTCGTAGGGGCACGCCATGCGTGTCCTTACCCGATCAGCGCAAGCTCCAGCGCGATCCACGCCACGAACGCCACCAGCAGGATCCCGCCCTCGCGACGGCTGATGGTCAGGTCGCCCTTGAGCATCGGGTACAGCACCAGCACGAAGGCGATCGCTGCCGGCAACTCCAGCTTCACGAACGATTCGGGCAGCGCCAGCGGGCGCAGCGCGGCCATGCCGCCGACCACGACCAGCAGGTTGAACAGGCTGGAGCCGATCACGTGGCCCAGCACCATGTCACCCTGCCCACGGCGCGCGGCGACGATCGCGGCAGCGACTTCCGGCAGCGCGGTACCGATGGCCACCGGCAACAGGCCCACCAGCAGCGGCGACCAGCCCAGGCTGGCGCCCATCACCGGCGCGGCACCCACGACCCAGCGCGCGCCGTAGTAGAGGCACGCGGCGGCGAACACCACCCGCAGCACATTGAGGAACAGGCCGGTGCGGGTCATCGCATAGCCGGCAATCGCTTCACGTACCGGCTCGGATTCGCGCCGACCGTACCGCAGCACGAAGGCCAGCAGCCCAACGAAGCCGAGCAGCAGCAAGCCGCCTTCCCAGCGCGCGATCACCCCGTCCAACCAGAATACGATCAGCGCCAGGCTGGCGACCGCCAGCAGCACCAGCAACGGCGAGAGCAGGCGTGCCCGCACCAGCAGCGGCGTGGCGAGTGCCGCCAGCGCCAGGGTCAGGCCTACATTCACGATGTTGCTGCCGACCGCGTTGCCCAGCGCCAGCTCCTCGGCGCCGACCACGAACGCGCGGGCGTTGACCACCAGCTCGGGCAGGGAGGTACCGAAGGTCACCAGCAGCAACCCCGCCACGAAAGGAGAAGCACCGAAGCGCTGGGCCAGCCCGGAGGCGGCCTTGACGATGGAGTCACCCCCGAGTGCAAGCAGCAGCAGGCCCAACAGGAACCAGGCAGTGGCAGCGATCATCAGTGGATCCCCAGGTGGCGTGGCCCGATTCTAGGGCCAGTCATGGCGCGGCGTACAACCCGGCCCCGTGCCGTGGCTCAGGAGCAGCCTTCCACGTAATCCACCTGCGGGGTCTTCCCGACCCGCCAGGCGGTGACGTTGCCATCGCCGTTGATCTCGAAGTTGACGATCGCCCCGCCCTCGGCGGCCGGGCGCACGCGCAGGTTGTGGCCCTTCTCGTCGTACTTGTGCGGGGTCAGGTCGCCGCGATCGGGGTACAGCGTCTGCAGCTGGCCCAGCGACATGCCGACCTTGCCACCGCCCGGTGCCACGATGCGGTCGTTGCGCACGTCGTAACGCACCAGCCGCTTGCCCTCGAGCATCAGGATCACGTCATCGGCCTGGCTGCCCTGCGGGCGCAGCGCGTGGCAATAGTCATCGGGAACGTCACCCTGCAAGGGCTCCTTCCAGGCGGTGCGGACCTCGTCCAGGCTTGCCCCCAGGGTCAGCGGGCCATACCCATCCAGGCGCGCAGGACCCTGCGCCGCAGCATCTGCGGCGGGTGCAGTGGCCGTGGTTGCGGGTGCCGCAGGTGCCGTCGCGTCTGCGGCCGGCTCCACCACCGCTGCTTCGGCGTCGGCCGACGGGGGCTCTGGATGGCGGTCGCAGCCCGCCAATGCGATTGCGATACCGAGTGCCAACACGCTTGCCAGCTGCTTCATATGCACGCCCTCCTGTCAGTGGCTCGCAGGCTAGCGTGGGGGACGTGCAGCGCGTGCATACATATCGTGCTTGTCATCACAGTTACACCTGTGGCGTTCAGGCTCGGCCTGCACCGCTTCGACCCCACGCCCATGCAACCGCGCAAGACCGACCTCGCCCGTGACGCCCTGCAGGCCCATCGCGCGCCCCTGGACATGCGCCAGCGGCGCCTGCTGATCCTGTGCGATGGCCAGCGCGACCTGTCCCAACTCACCGCGATGATCGGGCCGGAAGCATCAGCGATGGTGATCCAGCTGATCCAAGCTGGCTATCTGATGTCCACCGCGCCGCCCGAGCCCATGCCGGCGCCGGTGCCGGTGCCGGATGCACCGACCGCTGCGAGCCCGGTCCCGACCAGTGCTGCGCCCGTCACCGAGCGCCGCCGCTCGCTGGTGGCCGCGCGCATCTACCTGCTGGGCATTCTCGAACTGCAGCGGCACCCGCAGGCCGCCGCGGTGTTGCACACCCTGCAGCAGGCACGCAGCGACGAGCAGGTGGTGGCCGCGCTCGGCAGTGCCCTCGACGCGCTGCCCGGGCTGACCTCCGCTGGCTATTGCGAGCGCGTACGCCAGCGCCTGTTCGAGGTGCTGCCGGAGGCACATCTGGCACAGCTGGAGCAGGCCGGCGCGGTTGCCGGCTGATCGCCGCCGGCGCGTGCGTGATTACGCCCGGAAGTTCTTCTTCAGTCCCTGCCAGCAGTGCTGATAGCCACGCTGGCGGTGCGCCGCGTCCATCGCCTGCGCGGTGGGGCGAATCACGCCACGCGTTTCGAACATGAAGGCCATGGTGTCCTTGATTACGTCGGGCCGGCTCAGGTCGGCAGCGGACGCTTTCTCGAACGTGGCAGCATCCGGGCCGTGGCCGCTCATGCTGTTATGCAGGGAGGCGCCACCGGGCACGAAACCTTCGGCCTTCGCGTCGTAGGCGCCGTGGATCAGCCCCATGAACTCGCTGGCGATGTTGCGATGGAACCACGGCGGCCGGAAGGTGTCCTGGGCCACCAGCCAGCGCGGCGGGAAGATCGCGAAATCCATGTTGCTGGTGCCCGGGGTATCGCTGGGCGAATGCAGCACCAGGAAGATCGACGGGTCCGGGTGGTCGTGGCTGATCGAGCCGATGGTGTTGAAGCGGCGCAGGTCATAGCGGTAGGGCGCGTAGTTGCCGTGCCAGGCCACCACGTCCAGCGGTGAGTGATCGATGTCCGCACGCCACAGCTGGCCCTGGAACTTGGCGATCAACTCGAAGGCACCCTCGACGTCTTCGTACGCCGCGTGCGGCGTTTCGAAATCGCGCGGGTTGGCCAGTCCGTTCGACCCGATCGGGCCGAGGTCCGGCAGTTTCAGCAGCGCACCGAAGTTTTCGCAGACGTAACCGCGCGCCTGCCCATCCGGCAGTTCCACGCGGAAGCGCACCCCGCGTGGGATCACCGCGATCTGCTGCGGTTCGATCTCGATCGCGCCCAGCTCGGTCAGCAATCGCAGGCGTCCCAGTTCCGGCACGATCAGCAGTTCGCCATCGGCGTCGTAGAAGTAGCGCCCCTGCATGTCCGCAGTGGCGGCATACAGGTGGATGCCGACGCCGCCATGCGCGTCGGGCGAACCATTGCCGCCCATGGTGTACAGGCCGTCGACGAAGTCGGTCGGCGCGGAGGGCAGCGGCAGCGGATCCCAGCGCAGCTGGTTGGGCGACACCGCCCCCTGCGCGAAATCGCTGTGCAGGCGCGGCTGCGCATAGGGCTGGAATTCCCCATGCGTGACCGCCGGGCGGATCCGGTACACCCAGCTGCGCCGGTTGCTGCCGCGCGGCGCGGTGAACGCCGTGCCCGACAGCTGTTCGGCGTACAGGCCATGCGCCACCCGCTGCGGCGAGTTGCGGCCCACCGGCAGCGCGCCGGGAACCGCTTCACTGGCGAATTCGTTGCCGAAACCGGTCTGGTAGCCGCGCGATTCGAGGGAGGTGGGCATTGTCGGAGGTCCGTTTTCGTGGATTACAGCACGCCGCGCTTGATCTGGTCGCGCTCGATGCTTTCGAACAGCGCGGTGAAGTTGCCTTCGCCAAACCCTTCATTGCCCTTGCGCTGGATGATCTCGAAGAAGATCGGGCCGATGCAGTTGGTGGTGAAGATCTGCAGCAGCTTGCGCTGCTTGGTCTCCGGATCCGCATCGATCAGGATCTTGTTCTTCGCCAGCCGCGCCACGTCTTCACCATGGCCGGGCACGCGCATGTCGATGACCTCGAAATACGTTTCCGGCGTATCCAGGAACGCCACGCCCTGCGCACGCATCGCCTCGACGGTGTCGTAGATGTTTTCGGTGAAGCAGGCGATGTGCTGGATGCCCTCGCCCTTGTAGGCGTCCAGGTATTCGTTGATCTGGCTCTTCGGGTCGGACGATTCATTGAGCGGAATGCGCACGATGCCATCCGGTGCGGTCATCGCCTTGGACACCAGGCCGGTCTTGAGGCCCTTGATGTCGAAGTAGCGGATCTCTCGGAAGTTGAACAGGCGCTCGTAGTAGTCCGACCACTGCTGCATGTTGCCGAAGTACAGGTTGTGGGTCAGGTGGTCGATGAAGGTCAGGCCGAAACCGACCGGATTCTGGTCCACGCCGTCGATCGGAGCGTAGTCGGTATCGAACATGCTGCCGGCGGCGCCATAACGGTCCACCAGGTACAGCATGCAGTCGCCGATGCCCTTGATGACCGGGGCCGGCACCGCCTTGCTGTCCGGCTTGAAGTCGATCGCTTCGGCACCGTTGCCGAGCGCCATCTGGAACACCTCATCGCCCGGCTTCTGGAAGCGGATGGCGAAGCCACAGGCGCACGGGCCGTGCTTCTCGGCGAAGTCCGAGGCGAACGAATCGGGCTCTTCGTTGACCAGGAAGTTCACTCCGCCCTGGCGGTACACGGTGATGGCGCGCTGCTTGTGGCGCAGCACGGCAGTGAAGCCCATCTTGCGGAAGTACTCGTGGAGCTCGGCGCCACGACCGGCCGGCGCGGCGAATTCAACGAATTCGAACCCGTCGATGCCCATCGGGTTCTCGAAGGTGGTGACCTGCATGCCCGGGTTGGGGGCGTGCGACGCGGTTGCGGGCTGGCTGCTCATGACGTGGCTCCAAAGCGGCCCACCCCCGGAAAAAAACCAGGTGCGGGCGGAAGGCAGACCCGCGAGAATGCGGAGTCCGGAAAGAAGGTTATAGTTTCACATGAAACCACCATCAAGGTGCACCGCAGCATGAGCCCACCCGATCCCAGCAGCCAGACCATCCGTGCCACGCACGCCCTGCTCGACCTGGAGCAGTTCCTGCCGTACCGGCTGAGCGTTTTGTCCAACCGGGTCAGCGGCAACATCGCCAAGCTGTATGGGGACCGTTACGGCCTGGCGATTCCCGAATGGCGGGTGATCACCATCCTGGCGCTGTACCCGGGCTCATCGGCGAGCGAGGTCTCCGACCGCACCGCGATGGACAAGGTGGCGGTCAGCCGGGCCGTGGCCAGACTGCTCGAACGCGGCTTCATCAAGCGTGAAACCCACGGTGATGACCGCCGTCGTTCGGTGCTGGCGCTGTCGGCGGCCGGGTTCGAGGTCTACGAGACCATCGCCCCGCTGGTGATCGAGATCACCCGCAAGCTGATGTCGGTGCTGAGCGAGGACGAGGAGCAGATGCTGGAGAAGCTGATCCTGCGCCTGGCCGGCGAAGGCCTGCAGCGGATGGATGAAGGCTGATCAGCTGAGGTGCTTGCGCCTGGCGTGTACCCAGGGCGCGGCCAACGCGCCGATGGCGCCAGCGGCCAGGCCCAATGATGCCGCCACCGCAGCGGCTTCCAGCGCGCCGGGAAGGGCCAGCGCGGCGATCACCAGCAGCGCGGCCGGCAGCGCGATGAAGGTGGCCAGGAAATAGCGCCAGCGCGGCGCCCAGGTCCCGACCTGAAGCAGGCTGACCGGCATCCAGGTTTCGCCCGAGGCATCTTCGGCGATCTTGGCGACCACCTTGGGCAGGTCCACTTCGACCGGGCCCTTGCCGGTCCGCGCGGTGGCCAGCGCGCGCGCCACCTCGTCGACCGCCGGATACGACGTCGGCCACGTCATGGGCGCGGTGACCCCATAGGCGGTCAGCAGCGGCACGCTCAACCACGGCGCCAGCAGCGGCCGCAGCTTGCGCCGGTCCAGCACGCACCAGACCTGGGCGATGCCATTGGCCACCACGCTGTACAGGGCCAACTGGCCCGGCTCCGGGTACGGCAGCACGTGTACCCGCGCCGCCATGCTGGTGTAGCCCATATCCCGCAGGAAGCCGGGCCGGGTCCGGCCCTCGTGCGCCCAGGCCAGGCCCAGCGGCGCGACCAGGTAGGCCTCCGCCGGGTCCTTCACGCCTGCCGTGGCGCGGTCGTCGCTGGCCAGGAAGAATGCCAGCGATTTCGGTTCGGCCACATCGGCCTGGCTCCAGCGGCCGCTGTCGCCCAGCACGTGTTTGAGCGGCAGCCGCGCGGGCGCGGTTTCGGCCTTGGTGGCGTTGTGCAGGTAGGGCAGCACCGAGAGCACGAAGCTCTGCAGGTCCACCCCGCGCGTGCCGGTGCCCTGCCATTCGCTGGGCAGCAGGCCCAGCAGCGCCGGGTTGCGGGCCAGCTGGTCGAGTTGGGACTTCTGTTCAACCAGCTTCTGCACTGCCGCCTTGAGCAGCACGTTGTCGGGAACCGACACCTGCGGCAGGCGGTACAGGGTGGCGGCTACGTCCGGGATGTCGGTTTCGCCAGCATGGGCCGACGCGTCGTCCAGCAGCACCTCCGCTGGCGGCAGGCTCACGCCGGTCGGTGCGTCCAGGGTGCTATCGGAAGTTCCAGGCTGCATGCGCTTCGATCCATGAGGTCCTTGGAAATAGCGGCAGGAAACCGGGTAACTGTAGAGCGGACCGGTGGTCCGCTGGCGTTGATTCATCCGTTGCGCCAAGAGCAGCGGACTGACAGTCCGCTCTACCGGCGTGGTCTGCAGGGTGCGTTTTTTTTCAGGGCGCCTTCGGTGGCGCCCATTCCTTCATGAAGGCGAAGAAGCGTTCGCGGTTGTAGCCCTTCGGCTGGCCCTTGTCGGCCTCCAGCTCGCCGGTGAACTGCGAATGCAGCAGCGTGCCCTGCGCATCCAGCACGAACAGGTGCGGGTAGCCCTTGATCTGCGGGAACTGCGACAGGAACGCGGCGTTCTCGTTGTCTTCGCTGTAGTTGACCTTCATCCAGACGTAGTTGGCATCGCGGAAGCTGCGGATCTCCGCATCGCCCTCGATGAACGCGTCCAGAAGGTGGCACCACGAGCACCACTCCCCACCCACGTCCAGCACGATCCGCTTGCCGCCGCGCTGGGCCTCGACCTTGGCCGTGGCCAGGTCGGCGACCGGGTCGCGGGCCGGATCGAACTGCGCGTTGAGCCCGGCGACCGCGGCGACATCCGCCGCGGCCGGGGTGTTGCCCGACGCCACCGGCTGGCTGGGATCGGCCACCGGCGGCGTCTGTTCGGTGGTGTCCAGCGGCTGCGCAGGCGCGGCGGTGGGTGCCGACGGCGAGCAGGCGGCCAGCAGGCCGGCCACGATCATCGGGGACCACCACGTGTTCATGCGCATGGCAGGCCTCACTTGACGCCGTGCATCAGCTTGTTGATCAGCGGGGCGATCAGGAACAGCACCGCGCCCGAACCAATCAACGCCCAGAAACCGAAGGTGTAGCCCTTCAGCGCGGACTCGACGGTCATGCCGCCTTCGCCGCTCACCGCGCCGGCAAAGATGCCCGACAGGTTGTTGCCGATGCCGGTGGACAGGAACCAGCCGCCCATGCCGAAGCCGACCAGGCGCACCGGTGCCAGCTTGGTCACCATCGACAGACCGATCGGCGACAGGCACAGCTCACCGACCGACTGGATGACGTAGACCATGAACAGCGTCCAGAACGGGATCTTGCCGTCGACGACCATCGACGACAGTGCCAGCATCAGCAGCGCGAAGGCCGCGCCGTTGAACAGCAGGCCCAGGCCGAACTTGCGCGGAATGGACGGATTGGCACGGCCCAGCTTGATCCAGGTCCAGGCCACGATCGGGGCCAGGGTGATGATCGCCACCGAGTTGACCGACTGGAACCACGCCGTCGGGAAGGTCCAGCCACCCAGGTTGCGGTTGACGATGTTGTCGGCCAGGAAGGTGAAGGAGCTGCCGGCCTGTTCGAAGAACATCCAGAACATGACGTTGAAGGCGAAGATGATCAGCATCGCGATTACGCGGTCGCGCTGCACCTTGCCCTCGCGGATGCCTTCCACCAGCAACAGCACCGCCAGCGCCACGAACAGCACCCCGAGGATCCAGGCCAGCGCGGTAGCGCCGGTGGACAGCAGGAAGTAGGCGACCGGAATGGCGACCAGCGAACCGATGAACACCATCACCACGCGGCCCATGCCTTCGGCACCGACCGGCGGCGCACCGATCCCCTTCAGGCCGGCGCGGCCGACGTAGAACCACACCAGGCTGAGCAGCATGCCGATGCCCGAGGCGATGAACACCATCTTGTAGGACGGCATCGCTTCGGTACCGAAGACCTTCTCGGCAAGGAACTGGGTAAGCACCGGGGCGATCATCGCGCCGACGTTGATGCCCATGTAGAAGATGGTGAAGCCCGAATCGCGGCGCTCATCCTTCAGGCCGTACAGCTTGCCGACCATGGTGGAGATGTTCGGCTTGAACAGGCCGTTGCCGATGATGATCGTGGCCAGGCCGAACTCGAACACTTCCTTGTTGGGCATGGCCACCATGAACAGGCCGGCGGCCATGATCACCGCGCCGGTCAGGATCGAGCGCTGGTACCCCAGCACGCGGTCGGCCACGTAGCCACCGAAGATGGCCGCGGCATACACCAGGGCCAGGTAGGCACCGTAAGTGCGGCTGGCCGCAGCCTGCCCGGCCGCGTCGCCGTCGAAGAACTGGGCCACGATGTACAGCACCAGCGCCCAGCGGATCCCGTAGAACGCGAAGCGCTCCCAGAACTCGGTCATGAACAGCATCCACAGCGGGCGCGGGTGGCCCAGCGTGGTCTTGAACTCCGGCAACGCCGGTTCGGGAACGGATTTCGCGGCGGCGTCTACGCTCATGCGGGATTCCTGGGTTCGGTGGAAGACATGCACGTCCGATGTGCGAAACAACGCGGGAGAATCCCAGAACAACGGCGTTCACGTCAAATACACACCGATGTGTGCAGCTGGCCGCATGGTCGCTGAACTTGCATCTGCAACTACCGCCCCGCAGCCGCCAGCGCAGCAACGGCGGGGCTTCCAGCACCGTACGGTGGATGCCACGGGAATACATGAATAGGCCCGGGAACCGGCACGCCGGCTCAGGCGTCCGGCGGCATCGGGTCGTCGTTGCGGATCGTGGTGCGCACCTGGAACAGTTCCGGGAAGAAGGTCAGCTCCAGCGCCTGGCGCAGGAACCCCACCCCGCTGGAACCACCGGTGCCGCGCTTGAAGCCGATCACCCGCATCACGGTGCGCATGTGGCGGAAGCGCCAGAGCTGGAAGGCGGTTTCCAGGTCCACCAGGTCCTCGCACAGCGCGTACTCGCGCCAGTAGCGGTCGGTGTTCTGGTAGATCCGCTCGAACACCGGGTGCAGCGCATCGTCGGCCACGTGCGGCTGCCGCCAGTCGCGGTCGATGTAACCGGCCGGAATGGCGTGGCCGAAGCGGGCCAGGTAGCGCAGGAATTCCTCGTACAGGCTGGGCGCGTCCAGCACCTGCTGCAGCTGTGCCTGGCCTTCCGGGTCGTGCGAGAACACCTGCAGCATCTGCGCGTTCTTGTTGCCCAGCAGGAACTCGATGTAGCGGTACTGCAGCGACTGGAAGCCCGACGACGGGCCGAGCACGTCGCGGAACCCCATGTATTCCGACGGGGTCAGCGTTTCCAGCACCGACCACTGTTCGGTCAGCTGGCGCAGCACCAGCTTGCTGCGCGCCAGCACCTTCTGGCACTGCCAGACCTGGTCGCGCTGCAGGAAGCCCATCGCCGCACGCAGCTCATGCCCCAGCAGCTTCAGCCACAGCTCCGAGGTCTGGTGCTGGATGATGAAGAGCATCTCGTCGTGGTGGGGCGGATTGGACAGCGGCTGCTGCGCCGAGAGCAGCTGGTCCAGCCGCAGGTAGCCGCCGTAGGTCAGGCGCCCCTCCAGGTCGGTGTGGATACCGGCTTCAAGGTCGCGTTGGTTCTTGTCGACAGACATGGCGGGGGCCGCTGGAGGGGGCCAAAAGGGTAGCGCACCGCCTGCACCTGCGGGGGGTGTCTGCCATGCGCAGGCGTGTGGTGGGCGGGCGGGTACCCGATTCTGCGCGGCAGGCCGGTGGGGCCCGGCCCCCGCCCCCCCTCCGGCACGGTCCGCTCATGCCCCGTTGATACAACTGAATACGTTGAAGCCATTGGCCTTCCGGGCCCCTGATGGGGTATACCGGGCCGATGTCCCCCGGGACAGTTGCTGCGCCGCAGGACGGCTTTTTCGTACGCCTTCCTTAACATGGCAATTCATATCATTTGTAACTTCCTGTCGAAGGTGCAGTACGCAATGACGGTTGCCGCTGAGTTCAAGATCGAATACCTGCAGTACCTGGACACGGACGGCACGCTCGTCCGCGATGACCTGCCCGAAGCCCTGCGCGACCCGCGCGCGCTGCTGCCGATGTTCAAGCAGATGCTGTTCGTGCGCGTGTTCGACGGCAAGTCGATCGCGTTGCAGCGCACCGGCAAGCTGGGTACCTACGCCGCCTGCCTGGGCCACGAAGCCGCGCATGTCGGCATCGGCGCTTCCATGCAGAAGGACGACGTGTTTGCCCCGTCCTACCGTGAGTACGGCGCGATGTTCATGCGCGGCGTGCGCCCGCGCGACGTTCTGATGTACTGGGGCGGCGACGAGCGTGGCAACGACTACGGCGGCAACGCGGCCAAGGACTTCCCGTTCTGCGTGCCGATTTCCACCCAGTGCCTGCACGCCGCCGGCGCGGCGCTGAAGTTCAAGCTCAACCAGGAAAAGCAGATCGCCGTGGCTGTCTGCGGTGACGGTGGCAGCTCCAAGACCGACTTCTATGCCGCACTGAACTCGGCCGGTGCTTACAAGCTCCCGCTGATCCTGTGCATCGTCAACAACGGCTGGGCCATCTCGGTTCCGCGTTCGGCCCAGACCGGTGCCGAAACGCTGGCGCAGAAGGGCCTGGCCGGTGGCCTGCACTGCCTGCAGGTGGACGGCAACGACCTGATCGCGGTGATGGCCGCCATGCTGCAGGCGCGCGAGCGCGCGCTGGCCGGCGACGGCGGCACCGTGCTGGAACTGATGACCTACCGCCTGTCCGACCACACCACCGCCGATGACGCGCGCCGCTACCGCGACGATGCCGAGGTCAAGGATGCCTGGCAGCGCGAGCCGATGCTGCGCCTGCGCAAGTACCTGATCGGTGCCGGCGTGTGGAGCGAGGAAGAGGAACAGGCCTGGACCGTGGAATGCGGCAAGCGCGTGGATGAAGAGGTGAACCTGTACCTCAACACCCCGGTGCAGCCGGTCGAGGCGATGTTCGACTTCCTGTATGCCGATCCGCCGCAGGACCTGCTGGCCCAGCGCGCACAGGCGATTGCTTTGGAGCAGCGCCATGGATGAGATCAAGAACGGCGCGCCCGGCGCGCAGACCAACGCCGCCGACAGCGCTGCCATCGCGCGCGGAGAAGAGAGCATGACCACCACGCCCATCACCCTCATCGAAGCCATCACCCAGGCGCTGGCGTGGGAGCTGGAACACGACAAATCGGTGCTGGTGCTGGGTGAGGACGTCGGCGTCAACGGCGGCGTGTTCCGCGCCACCGCCGGCCTGCAGCAGCGCTTCGGCGCCGACCGCATCCTGGACACCCCGCTGGATGAAACCACCATCGCCGGCCTGACCATCGGCCTGGCCGCGCAGGGCATGAAGCCGGTGGCCGAAGCCCAGTTCGATGGCTTCATGTACCCGATGGTGGACCACATCATCTGCCACGCCGCGCGCCTGCGTTACCGCACCCGTGGCCGCCTGCACTGCCCGATGGTGCTGCGCGTGCCGTGGGGCGGCGGCATCCGCGCGCCGGAACACCACAGCGAAGCCAACGAGGCGATCTTCACCAACGTGCCGGGCCTGCGCGTGGTGCTGCCGTCCTCGCCGCAGCGCGCCTACGGCCTGCTGCTGGCCGCGATCCGCGAACCGGATCCGGTGATCTACATGGAACCCAAGCGCATCTATCGCCAGTACAAGGAAGTGGTGGTCAACGATGGCGAAGCGCTGCCGCTGGACGTCTGCTTCGTGCTGCGCGACGGCACCGACGTGACCCTGGTGACCTGGGGCGCGCAGGTGAAGGAAGCGCTGGAAGCGGCCGACAAGCTGGCCGGCGAAGGCATCAGTGCCGAAGTGATCGACGTGGCCACGCTGCGCCCGCTCGACTTCGCCACCATCGCCGAATCGGTGGCCAAGACCGGACGCTGCGTGATCGTGCAGGAGGCCCCCAAGACCGCGGGCTTCGGCGCCGAGATCGCCGCGCGCCTGGCCGAGGAATCGCTGTACGACCTGCTGGCACCGGTCGAACGTGTCACCGGCTACGACACCCACATTCCGCTGTTCCGCCTGGAAATGAAGTACCTGCCCAGCGTGGACCGGATCGTGAGCGCGGCCAAACGCGCGGTGGCGGCGGGCTGACATGCGGGCCAGACTTCTGGGCCCGTACCGCAGCCAGTACCCCAACCCGCTCCGGTTCCGCACCGGCCAGATCGTCGAACTGGGTGTTCGTGACGAGGAATGGCCGGCGTTTGCCTGGGTACGCACCGATGACGGGCGTGCCGGCTGGGCACCGGTGGCGTGGTTGCAGCTGCTGGACGATGGCCGCGCAGAGGCCCTGCGCGACTACGACGCCCGCGAACTGGACGTGGACAGCGGTGAAATGGTCAAGCTGCATCATGAACACGGCGGCTGGTGGTGGTCCGAACGCGCGAACGGCGCGACGGGCTGGCTGCCGGCCCGCGATCTCGAACTGCTGGAAGAGAACTGCACATGAGTGAGAACAAGAATTTCCACCTGCCCGACCTCGGCGAAGGCCTGCCCGACGCCACCATCGTCGAGTGGTTCGTCAAGGAAGGCGACGTGATCACGCTGGACGAGCCGCTGGTCTCGATGGAGACCGCCAAGGCCGTGGTTGAAGTGCCCTCGCCGTTCTCCGGCAAGGTGCTGAAGCTGGCCGGCGGCGCCGGCGACATCATTCCCACCGGCAGCGTGCTGGCCCAGTTCGAACTGGACCCGAACCTGCCGCAGCGCGCCGATGGCCAGGACACCGGCCACAGCCATGGCCACGCTGCCCCGGCGGCCACGCCGAGCACCGGCCAGCCCGCCCCGGCCCAGCCGGACAAGGTGGTGGCGTCCGATGACGGTGGCGAGATCGCCAAGCCGGGCGCCGAGCGCGATGACGCGGGCACCGTGGTCGGCGCGATGCAGAGCTCCAATGCCGTGCACGCCGAACAGGCGGTGGCGGTCGGCGGGGTCAAGGCCGTGCCGGCGGTGCGTGCCACCGCGCGCAAGCTGGGCGTGGACCTGGGCCGCGTGCGCGCCACCGGTGCCGATGGCGCGGTGACCATGGCCGACGTCAAGCAGGCCGCCGCCGACGGGAGCGCCAAGGTCGGCGCCGCGCCGGCGGCAGCGGCCGCTGCACCTGCAGCCGCTGCCCCGGTGGCCGCTGCCGCACCGGTCTCCCGCGCTGCCGATGCCCGCGCCCCGTTGTCGGCTGCGGGCAAGCCGATGCGTACCCAGCCGCCGGGCGTGGTCGCCAAGGGCCAGCCGGAACCGCTGAAGGGCGTGCGCCGCAACATGGCGCGGGTGATGGCCGACGCGCACAGCAAGGTCGTGCCGACCACGCTGAACGACGACGCCGATATCCACGCCTGGGTGCCGGGCAACGACGTCACCGCCCGCCTGGTGCGCGCCATCGTGGTGGGGTGCCAGAAGGTGCCGGCGCTCAATGCCTGGTTCGATGGCGATGCGCTGACCCGCACCCTGCACGCGCACGTGGACGTGGGCATCGCGGTGGACACCGACGATGGCCTGTTCGTGCCCGCCCTGCGCAATGCCGACGTGCTGGATGCGCGTGGCATCCGCGAAGGCGTGAACCGCCTGCGCGAGCAGGTGGAAGCACGTTCGATCGCGGCCTCCGAGCTGAGCGGTTACACCATCTCGCTGTCCAACTTCGGCATGTTCGCCGGCCGCTACGCGACCCCGGTCGTGGTGCCGCCGTGCGTGGCCATCGTCGGTGCCGGGCGCGCCCGCCACCAGATGACCCCGGTGATGGGCGGCGTGGAAGCGCACAAGGTGATCCCGCTGTCGGTCACGTTCGACCACCGCGCTGCCACCGGCGGTGAAGCGGCGCGCTTCCTGCGCGCGATGCTGGACGACCTGGCCCTGGCGAACTGATCCATCCGCCCGGATGTGTCTGATGCGATGGCGGCCACCCCAGGGTGGCCGTCATCGTTTTCGCGCATGGCGCATCACGCCAGTTGGGCGGATCCGATCACCTGGACGCCAAGCTGTGGTCGAAGTGCCGCTTCGACCATCGCAGCGGCGATGCGCTCGGCGGGATTGATCCGCCATGCGCGGGGCAGCACCGGCCCCAGCGCGCCCAGTACCAGGCTGGCCAGGTGCTCGCCGGTGCGGCGCTCGCTGCGCTCGCCGCCGATCAGCCCCGGTCGCACCAGGGTCAGCGACGGGTAGCCGATACCGCGCAAGTCCTGCTCCAGCCTTCCCTTCACCTGGTTGTAGAAGATCCGCGACCCAGCGTCGGCACCTTTCGCCGAGTTCAGCACGAACGCGTGCGCGCCACGTGCCCGCGCCTGCGTCGCCACCTGGAGCGGGTAGTCATGGTCGATCCGGGCAAACACCTCGCGGCTGCCGGCCTGCCGGATCGTGCTGCCCAAGGCGCAGATCACCGCGTCCACCGTCCACCAGTCCGCCTCCAGCGGCAGCTGCTCGAAGTCCACCACCGGGTTGAGCAGCGCGGGGCTGGATATCCCCAGCGCACGCCGTGTCGGCGCCACCACCGCGTCGCAGCGCCCGTCGTCCAGGAGGTGTTGCAGTACCTGCCCGCCGACCAGCCCGGTCGCGCCCACCAGCATCACCTTCATCGCATACTCCTGCCGTCCGATTCCCTACCATCGTGGCACAGCGCCGGGTTCAAGCCCGCGACACCGCCGCCGATACTGTTCCAACGTCTCCCCCCGTCCGGCGCCCGCAGCCGGTGACCCATCAGGACCCGCCGCATGAAGGACCCGCAGGACGCTCTTCCCAGCCCCAGCCCCGGCACCGCCGTGGGTCGGCTGCTGTTGCGCCGGCAGGCGAAGGACAGCGCGGCCGGCGCGGCAGCGGACGCCCCCGCGCTCAAGGGCGGCAGCAGCGCGATGCTGCAGCGCCTGTTCGCCGGGGCCGACCAGCCCGAACCACTGCTGGCCGCGTTCGCCCACGGCATGTCCACCCTGCCCGGCGAGCTGGGTGACATGGGCCTGCGCCTGCAGTCGGCGCAGCGCAGTGCCGACTGGGTCAGCTATGGCCGCGCCATGCGCCAGCTGATCGACAAGTACATCCGCACCATCGAACAGGACAGCCCCGACGGCCAGCCCGACAGCCTGCGCCTGCGCGAGCTGCTGCGCCTGACCCTGGGCGTGACCGTGGCCAGCCTGCTGCAGAACATGCCCGAGCTGAAGGACGAGCCGGTGCAGTTGGCCGCCGACCTGCGCCAATGGCATCCCGGCCAGCCACTGCAGCCGCTGGAGCTGCGGCTGCGCGAACTGACCCACCAGATCGGGGTGCGCAGTGATGGCTGGCAGGAGCAGCAGGAACTGCTGCTGAGCCTGTTCGACCTGCTGCTGGACAACATCGGCGAGCTGCTCGACGACAGCAGCTGGCTGCACGGCCAGGTGCATGCGGTGCGCGCACTGATCAGCGGGCCACTGGACCGCGACTCGGTCGAACAGGCGCGCGCCAACCTGCGCGAGGTGATCTACAAGCAGGGCCTGCTCAAGCAGGGCATCGTCGAATCCAAGGCGGCCATGAAGAGCCTGATGGGCGGCTTCATCGAGCGCCTGGACGGCATGGCGGTCAGCACCGGCGAGTACCACGACCGGATCAGCAGCTATGCGCTCGCGCTGAAGGAGGCGCGCAGCATCGCCGATCTCAACCAGCTGCTGCAGGACGTGCTGCAGGACACCGGGCGGGTGCAGGAGCAGGCCTTGCAGGCGCGCGACCATCTGGGCAACGCGCGCCGCGAGGTCGAGCAGGCCGAGGCACGCATTGCCGAACTCGAACAGGAACTGCGCGATGTGTCCGGGCTGGTGCGCACCGATCCGCTGACCGGCGCGCTCAACCGGCGCGGCTTTGACGAGCTGCTGGAACGTGAGCTGGCCCGCGCGGAGCGGCACTCACATCCGCTGGCGCTGGCGCTGCTGGACCTGGACGACTTCCACCAGACCAACAGCAGCTACGGGCATCCCGGTGGCGACGCGATCCTGCGCCACCTGGTCACGGTATGCCAGCTGCTGCTGCGCAGTACCGACACCATTGCGCGTATCGGTGGTGACGAGTTCGTGCTGCTGATGCCGGAAACCCCGGGCGCGGACAGCATGTCCACCGTGCTGCGCCTGCAGCGCTCGCTGGCGCAGCGGCCGGTGGAGCTCGACGGCCACCGGGTGCTGGTGCATTTCAGCGCGGGCCTGAGCCAGTGGCAGCCCGGCGAAACCGGCGAGGCCCTGTTGAAGCGCGCGGATGCGGCGCTGTATGCGGCCAAACGCGTAGGCAAGAACCGCGTCCAGGCTGGGTGAATCCCACCACGCAACTCGATGGTGACCGGTGACCGTGGACCGATGGTACCGTTGGGTTGTCATTGTGTTGCGTGGTCAATGCGCCGGCGTCTTCCCACGCATCTTCTGGAACGCGGTCACCGCCGCCAGCACGATCGCACCGGCCACCACACCCACTACCAGGTTCGCGCCCGCTTCCACCAGCCAGCCCCACGGCGCGACCTTGCCGGCGATGCCCAGCACGAAGTGATGCACCGCCGGCACGTTATGCACCAGGATGCCGCCGCCGACCAGGAACATGGCCAGGGTGCCGGCCACCGACAGGAACTTCATCAGCCAGGGCGCCGACGCCACCAGGCCACGGCCGAATGCCGCCATCGCCCCACCCTTCTTCGACAGGTACAGGCCCGCGTCGTCCAGCTTCACGATACCGGCCACCAGCCCGTAGACGAACACCGTCATGCCCAGCGCGATCACCACCAGCGCGGTGACCTGGTTGAGGAACGGGGCGGCCGATACCACGCCCAGCGACAACACGATGATTTCGGCCGACAGGATGAAGTCGGTGCGGATCGCCCCCTTCACCTTGTCCTTCTCCCACGCCACCATGTCGACCTTCTCGTCGGCCAGCGCCTTGAGCCGCGCCGCCTTCTGCTGTTCGTCTTCCTCCTGCGAATGCAGGAAACGGTGCGCCAGCTTTTCCACGCCTTCGTAGCAGAGGAACGCGCCACCGATCATCATCAACGGCACCACGATCGGGATCGGGAAGCCCTTGCCCTTGAGCCAGGCTTCCAGCGCGCTGATCGCCAGCGCCGCCGGCACCAGGATCGCCTTGTTCACCAGCGAGCCCTTGGCCACCGCCCACACCACCGGCAGTTCCCGGTTGGCATTGACCCCGGTCACCTGCTGCGCGTTCAGCGCCAGGTCGTCGCCCAGCACGCCGGCGGTCTTCTTGGCCGCCACCTTGGTCAATATCGAAACGTCGTCCAGCAGGGCGGCAATATCGTCGAGCAACGCAAACAGGCTGGCACCGGCCATGGCAATCCAGAAATCAGAGGGTGGCGCCGATTCTGACCGATCCGGGCACGTTCGTGGAAGATCGGCCGGATTCACCGCCCCACCACCGCCCTGCAGCGACACTGCCGATCTGTCCTGCCCCGGAGCCCTGCTTGAATACCACGCCCGTTGTTCCCGGCTCGCCGTCGCTGGTCAAAGGCATGAACCGCCGCAGCCAGATCCTGCGCCTGCTGCTGCGCTACCGCCATTCCGGGGTGTTTTCCGGGATGAACCTGGATTCGCGCGCGGTCCACGACCTGCCGCCGGAGGGCAACCCCGAGCAGTTCGTCACCGACCTGGAATCGCTCGGCCCGACCTTCGTCAAGCTCGGCCAGATGCTCTCCACCCGCCCGGACATGGTGCCGGTGGAATTCGCCACCGCGCTGGAGCGGATGCAGGAGAAGGTCGCGCCGATCCCGGTCGAGCGCATCTACACCATCATCGAACAGGAGCTGGGCGCGCCGGTGTCCAAGCTGTTTTCCAGCTTCGACCCGGTGCCGCTGGGCTGCGCGTCCATCGCGCAGGTGCACCGCGCGCAGCTGCATGATGGCCGCGAAGTGGCGGTAAAGGTACAGAAGCCGGAAGTGGCAGCACAGCTGCGCTCGGACCTGGAGGTACTGCGCAGCTTCGCATTGGCCGCCGACCACCTCACCCAGGTGGGACGCCGGGTACGCCTGCGCGACTGGCTGAACGAGTTCGCCAAGACGCTCATGCAGGAACTGGACTACCAGGCCGAAGCCGAGAACCTTCAGCGCTTCGGCCAGCACCTGCGCCCGTTCAAGCCGCTGTGGGTGCCGCAGCCGATCTGGGACTACTGCAGCCACCGCGTGCTGACCATGGAGCTGGCGCAGGGCGTGCGCGTGGATATGATTCCCGACGTGCGCCGCACCGAAGAGCCGATGGAACCGCTGGCGGCGGCGCTGATCCGTGGCTACATCGACCAGATCTTCGTGCATGGTGAGATCCATGCCGATCCCCATCCGGGCAACCTGCGGGTCACACCTGAAGGCCGGTTGGCAATCTTCGACCTGGGCATGGTGGCGCACATGCCGCCGCGCCTGCGCGAGCGGCTGTTGAAACTGCTGTTCGCCGCCGTGGACGGGCGCGGCGAAGAAGTGGCCGACGAGATCATCGGCATCAGTACGCGACTGGAAGCCTTCGACGAAGAGCGCTACCTGCGCGAAACCGGCCAGGTCATCGCGCGCTATGCCGCCAGCGGCACGTTCTCGGAAGGCCGCGTGGTGCTGGACCTGGTACGCATCGCCACTGCCAGCGGGCTGCGCACGCCGCCGGAGCTGAGCCTGCTGGGCAAGGCGCTGCTGAATCTGGAGACGGTGTGCCGGCTGCTGTCGCCGGACCTGGATACGCGCCGCATCGTCGAGCGCCAACTGCAGCACGTCATGCGTGCGCGCCTGAAGAAGTCGCTGTCGGCCGCCAACCTGGCCAGTGAAGCGATGGAAGTGCAGCAGCTGCTGCGCGAGGGCCCGCGCAAGATGTCGGACATCCTCGCGCTGCTGGCCGAGAACCGCCTGCAGATGAAAGTCACCGGGCTGGAAGAATCCCGGCTGATGGAAAACCTGCAGAAGATCGCCAACCGCGTGTCGGCGGGCATTGTCACTGCAGCCTTGATTCTTGCTGCAGCAATGATGATGAAGGTCGATACCGGGTGGCACCTGTTCGGGTATCCGGCCATCGCATTCACGTTGATGCTGATCGGTGTATTCCTTGGCCTGGGCATCATCCTCAGTGCATTGCTGTTTGATCGGCGCGCACGTTCAAGGGAAGAACGCGGGCATCGGTAGACGCCAGCGCGCCCATGCCAGGTGATGAGGACGGCACGCGAAAGCGTGCCGTCTTCACGTGCGTTTTACCCTTTCCAATGCAATGCGGTGTAAGCGCGCACAGCGTGTTTCCAACAAACATTTCAGTCAGGTTCGTGCAGGCATGATCGGGTCATCGGCCTGTCATGTGGGTGTGTTTGGGCAGCCGATCGCACCTGTCTCCGCTGCCGATGATGCCCATGCTCTGGATCCTGCTGCTGTCGCTGTTGCTGCTCACCTGGTTGCTGCTCGCTTCAGGTCGCTGGGCATGGTGGAAGGCAAGCCTGATGTCGCTGCTGCTGTTGACGCTCAGTGCGTGGTGGCTGATCAACAAGCTCTCCGGTGATGGCCTGAATGCGGCAACGCTGTACCACCTGGGCGCCGACATGGAAGGCGCCGGCGTCTCGGACTTCAAGGGCTACATCGCTGGCTTCATCGCCCTGGCCCTGCTCTCGCTGCTGCCGCTGCTGACCCCGCGCATCAAACGCTGGCACCGAAGCGCGCATGGTCGCGGCGTGTTCGCCGGGTTCCTGGCCGTCTGGGTGCTGGCGATCGGGGTCAGCCCGCTTTACCGCGACGGCCAGCGCCTGTACCAGCAGATGCGCCCGGTCGACTACAGCATGGTGGCCCCCGAATACCGTGTGCCGCAGCAGCCGCTGCGCAAGCCACGCAACATCGTGTGGATCTACGGCGAAAGCCTGGAACGCACCTATCTGGATGAAGCCACCTTCCCCGGCCTGATGCCCAACCTCAACCGCCTTGCCGGCCAGGCGCTGGATGTGCGCGGGCTGGTCTCGGCCGAAGGCGGTGGCTGGACCATCGCCGGGCTGGTGTCGTCGATGTGCGGCGTACCGCTGACCACCGCGCAGGGCGATGAAAACAGCATGGACCGCATGGGCAGTTTCCTCCCGGAAGCGGTGTGCCTGGGTGATTACCTCAAGCAGCAGGGCTACACCAACCACTACCTGGGCGGTGCCAATGGCCTGTTCGCCGGCAAGGGCCAGTTCCTGGCCACGCACGGTTTCGACGCGGTGGACGACCTGGCCTGGTTCAAACAGCAGAAGATCGCCCGGTCGCACTTTTCCACCTGGGGCGTGCATGACGATGTGCTGCTGGACAAGGCGTATGACCGCTTCATGCAGCTGTCCAAGGCTGGCCAGCCGTTCATGCTGACCACGCTGACGATGGATACCCACCACCCTGCCGGGCACCTGCCGGTGGCGTGCAAGCGAACCCGCTACACCAGCGACTACGGCGATATCGGCCTGCTCAATGCGCTCAAGTGCACCGATGGGCTGATTTCCAAGCTGGTCGACCGCATCCAGGCCAGCCCGTATGGCGACGACACCTTGATCGTGATCGCGTCCGACCACCTGGCCATGCCCAACGACCTGAGCCACATCCTGGCCAAGCAGAAACGCGAAAACATGCTGCTGTTCCTGGGCAAGGATATCGCCCCGCGCCAGCTGGACGCGCAGCACGGCTCCACGCTGGATTCGGGCGCCACGCTGCTCAGCCTGATCGAGCCGGAGATCGGCGAAATCGGGTTTGGCCGTTCGCTGCTGCAGCCCGAGCGTCCCGCCAGCGCCAGCGCGGCGGCGTTCCGCGATGACGGCAGGGACTTCCCGCGCTACCTGGCCTTCTCGCGCTCGCTGTGGCTGGGCGACAAGACCCGCCAGCTGCGTATCGACGAAGAGAACCAGGTGGTGATCGGCCTGCAGCATGTGCAGCCGCCGGTGCTGCTCGAATACGACAAGCAATGGGACCTGAAATCGGTCTACCTGGAAAACACCTCCAAGCAGTTCGACCTGGCCGATCCGGACAATACGCTGGCCTATGTGGACCGCTGCACCGCCTTCGAAGACGGTTCGGCCGATGGCGATTGGTGCGCGATGCTGGTCAACCGCGACAAGGGCATCAAACTCTACCGCGACGACCAGCTGCGCGAGGGCTTCGCCGTCGATGCGCCGCTGGACCCGTTCAACGGCCCGCGCCCGAGCATCCGCCAGGCACACATGATCACGCAGAAGGGCCGTCGCACCCGTGCCGGCCAGTACATGCTGCAGTTCGTCGCCAAACAGTCGCCTGATCGCGGCTTCTGGATCGAAGCGGTGTCGTCCAAGCGCAAGGTGGTGGTGGCCCAGCAGTGGGTGCAGCCCGATGCGGAAGGGCGTATCAGTGTTCCGTTCGGCCTGGACCATGAAGTGGATGATCTGGAGATCCGCGCGTGGTTGAACCACGCGGAGAAGCTGGCCGTGGACAACTTCGCGCTGATCCCGTCACGTCGCGGCAACCGCGGCTGATCGCGGCAGCGCGGACCTCGCGGCTGCCTGATTCTGCGATGCCACGCACACCCCGGGTCCAGTCAGGTCGGCACAATCGTGCGCCGGCCGATGTCGATCCGGGGAGGCCCTCATTCTGCTGCCATTGCAGGCCGCAGGTCGCCTGGCGACCGCGTCCTTCGCTGCCGCCGGCGCACCGGACGCAACGCAGCACCGCTGCGTTCCCGTCCAGCTGTACAACACGACATCGCACCCTGCGACGGATCGCTGCCGACCGGATGCCCCGCTGCCGCACACGTTGACGCGGCTCCTGCGCCGATGCCCACTGCTGCCGTCGGAGCTCGCCCTGCTGGAAGCCCGCCTGCTGGCCCTGCTGGTCGACGCAACACCGGATGAGCTTGCTGCGCACCTTGCCCAGGCCGTACGGGACACACCCGTAGCAGCGCGCCGGCCTGCGCTGTTGCAGGCCATGGCCGGTTGGCAAGCGGCACCCTCGCCTGCGCCCGATGCGTGGCACCGGGAGTGCACGCAGGTGGTCGCTGCCATCGTCAGCGGCCTGGGCCGCCTGCAGTGCCGGCGTGCCGCGGGCATCGCCCTGCACGGCATCGCCAACCTGGCACTCGGGCCGCAGGGCGCCCAGCTGCTGACCTGGACCCAGCAGGCCAGTGCGCTGCCCCGCCTGCTGCAGGAAGGAACCGCGCTGCCCTGGCTGTGCTGGCTCAGCCAGCTTCCGCTGCCGACGTTGCGCGGCGGTGCCTGGGTGGAGGCGTTGATCGCGGCGTTTCCCACCTGGCTGGAGGCACTGCTGCAGCAGGCCGATGCCGCGCACGCGTCCCTCCACGCTCGGCTGCAGTTGCCCGCCTCGCCCCTGCGCCTGGCGCTGCTCGCTACCGCGTGGGCACTGTGGTTCCAGCAGCGCCCGGGCGACCGGCCCGGCACGCGCACCGGGCAACGGATTGCCACGCTTCCAGGCGTGCTGGAACAGCTCGACCTGCTCGGCACCGGCGCACGTCGTCTCTGTACGCCCGTGGCTGACGCCACGGCGCTGGCGCCACTGGAACGGGCGATGCAGCGCCTGCCCGCTGCGGCGTCGGGGGCGGACACCACCCGCCTGCTGGCACCGACCCTGCCGGTTGCGGTCGCTGCGGCGGCGGTGCTTCCTGCCATCGCCGCTGCGCACCCGCAGCGACGCACGGTGGCCGTCTTCGGTACGCTGGCGGCGGCGGCACTGGGGGGCGGCCTGGTGGCATGGTCGCGGAATCCGTCGCCTGCCGTCGCGACGGCGGGCACGACGCCACGCGCGGTTGCGCACTCCCGCCGCGCGTCAAGCGGGTCCGACACCGGGCCACGCGACGATGCAGGCCTGCAGGACCAGGCAATGCTGCTGGAGGCGTTATGGACGCTGCGCGATACCGCCTCGGCGGCCGGGACCGCGAGCCTCCCGGAGCACGCGTTCGCACCTGTCGAAGGTTCGCCGTTTGCGTTTGCCGTGCGCGCGGTCCGCCAGCAGCTGATGTGGCTTTACCGGCAGGACGATTTCCTGCAGACCCTGTATGACGAACGCACTCCTCCTTCTTCGCTCGTGGTCGCCAATGGCAGCCTGAGCGGAACGCGTGCCACCTCCGGCATGCGGGTCGTGCTGCATGGGCAGCCGGATGCGCCAGAGCGCATCCTCTGGTCCTCGCCCACCGAAACGATGTTGAACGACCTGCAGCGCGCCGTGCGCGAGGCGGGCGGCTGCTTCGACAACGCCGTCAGCGCGCGCCTGGCCTGTGCACTGGGCTTCTATCTCGACCAGGACATGCACGCCGCGGATTACGCGCCGGCCCTGCTCGACCCGCTCATCCAGCGGCTTGAGCACCGCCTGCAGCAGCAGCCGGACGGACACATCCGCGCGACCAACGAAACCAGCACGCTGTTGCGGCTGAAGCAGCAGGTCCACGTGCTGAAGGCGATCCCGATCCGCGGCATGGAACCCACATGGTCCAGCTGGCGACCGGATCCCCGCTCACACCTGGGCCACAATGCCGCGCTGGCACGCAGCGTGCTGCTGCAGCTGTCGCAGCACCCGGAGGTGATCGCGTTGTGCTGGCATCACCATGTCGATCCCACCCAGCTGGAGTATCCCGCGCACGGCCCGGTGCGCGCCCGTGCCCTCCAGGGCACGCGCATGGCGACATTGTTCGAGGCCGGCCAGCCACCGGCGGCGCTGGCCCCGCTCGACACGATGCTGCGCGGCATCGCCACGCTGCTGCACGCGCCGGTGCGCTCGGACGGTCGGCTTCGGGTGCCGGAGATGCTGGCCTACTACGCCGCGCCGCTGCCTGCGGTTCCGATGGACGATGCGCAGTTCGACGACTGCCTGGCTGCGCTCGACCGGCAGCTCGCACCCGCGCGTCCAGGCACCCCCGCAACCGCGCGACTGGAGGTCGAGTGGGACGACCGCAGCGACTCCCCGCCACAGCAGGATCACCAGCGCCTGCTGGATCGGTTGTGGGAGCGCTTCGACAGCGCACCGGCCACGTGGGACGACGCACTCGCGCACCAGGGCATGCTACCCGCCGACGGGTCGCCACTGCATGCCGCATGGCAGGCCGGGCAGCAGCGGCTGCAGCAGGTGTTCGAGCAACCCGGGGTGTGGCTGGCGATGCGACAGGCCAATGCGACCTTCCATTCCCTGCGCGTGGGCGCCGACGGCATCACCGCACGCGTGCGCGGCTCGGGTCGCAGCGTGGTGATCGCCGACGGCCTGACCGACCCGCTACCCGGGCTGCTGCTGGACCAGCTCGACGCCTTGTACCGGATCACGGATCGCCTGGGACGCTTCTCTCCCGGCACAGCCGTGCCCCTGATCAACGCGCTGCAGTTCCATGGCGCGCTTCCCGCCCCTGCCCAGCTGCCGTGCCCAGCCCCGGTAGCGTGCACCCAGGCGCAGCTGCTGGAGGCCATCGCCCGTGTCCACGCGAGCTGGCAGCGCCGCGCCGGCCCGCTGCCGCCGTGGCGGCAGGCCAGCAACGAACTCCAGGACCTGGGCCGCTTGCTTGCGCGGCGCGCCGATGCGGCCACGGTCGTCCATCGCCCCGCGCTGGGCACCGCCACGGCAACCACGCTACAGGCGGCCCTGCCGGCATTCGCGCGCCTCATCGCGGACCCGGCGATGCTCGAACTGCTCCAGCGCGAGCACCTCCCGCCACGGTGGATGTCGGTGGATGCGGACGGATCGCTGCGGGTGCAGGACGCGGCAGGTACGCTGCACCTGTTCAACCAGACCCGGTTACTGGACGCGCTGCCCCTCGCACCCTGGGGCGCACTGCGCGAGGTGGCCGGCCAGCTGGGCGGCGTGGTCCGTTCCGATGGCCGGGCCAACGCCTCTGACGTACTTGCCGTACATGGTGGCTGTGGGCCGCGCGAGGCCGGCCACCTTGATGGCCCTGCGCGATGCGTGGAACGCCTGCTCGGCGAACTGAGGCTGGGCATGCGCGCCGACCTGCTGCACGCGGCGGACACGTTGGACGCAGCCGACCTGGACCAGGTAAGGCAAACCACCACCGGGTTCCTCGCCCAGCGCGCGCCTGGCGAACAGACGCTGCTGGAGTACCTGGCCCGGCCCCTGCTGCAGCAGGGCGAGATGGCCCTCGATCAGCTGCACCGCGCCAGCCACTACGTGGCCGCCATGGCCCGCACCCCGCGTGCGCTCGCCCTGCAGGCGGCGTTGCTGCGGGACCTGGGCTGGTACACGGGAAGCGATGGGGCACCGACCTCGCCGACGCTGCTGGCCAGCCTGACGCGGGTGGCGATCGTGCTCGACCTGGGCCCGCCGTCGGATCGCGATGCGCGCGTACTGCTGGGCTACCGCCTGCACAAGTATCCCAACTGGGGGCGCACCTTTGCCCAGATACGGCTCGATTTCCACGACTACCTGCGGAGCATGGGCCGCATTCCTGCCTCGCTTCTGGACATGGCATGCACGCTGGCCCTGCAGGACCACGCGCCGGAGCTGCTGCCCGACGACGTGCCCGCCAACCTGGTGTATGGAAACACCATCGCCTCGATCAACTTCGTCAGTGGCGTGCACCTGGCCGAGCGCCTGCGGCGCGGCCTCTCGCAGCAGATGCGGTTCAGTGAGCTGCTCACCCTCTCGGCCGAGCTTGCCGGGGACGGCGCGACACCCGACCTGGTCAGGCAGCTGACCCTCGACGCACGCCGCCTGCCCACGCTGGACTGGTATGTGTACCGTCAACTGGAACAGCACGCCGCGCTTGCCTCGCCGCTGTCGCCGAGCGCACGCATCGAGGCCGCGCTGCGTGCGTTCGACCAGCGGGTGAGCGACATCGAACAGGCCATAGGCGATGTACTGGCGCCGCTGCCCTACCGCATGCCGCTGGTGGAAGCCGAAATCCGCCGGGTATTCCCACGCTTCCCTGGGGTGCTCGCCGACCAGCCGTGGAACTCCACGGAATTCCGCCTGTGCAATGACGACAACCATTTCGGGCGCAGCTTCCCGTTCCATGAAATCGTCGCTGCCGGTGTGCTGCGCGGCGGGGCCGCGGCGTGGCGGCCGTGCCGCACCTTTGTTCCCGACTCCCCGCTCAACCAGGCCCAGGGCAACCCCCGCTACGAAGCCGCTCTGCAGACCGCTTACGCGCGGATGAAACCGGGCCTGGCCCGGCTGGCTGATATCAACGCGCGTTACCAGAAGCGCTTCGATGCTTACTTCCGCAAGGCCCGACGGGGCTACGGGGTGCTGATCGAGGAGGCGTTGTACCAGCGCCCCGAGGAAGAACGCGCGGCCCTCCTGCGCGGAGATGTGCAGGTGTTCACCCTGCGCACCCACGAACCGGAGCTGGAGGCGGGGCAGGAAACCCGCAATGACACCGATCCCTACCGGGGCCGTTTCGGCGTGGTGTACACGCTGACGCTGGCGGGGCAGCCACGCCACTTCCAGCTGTTCCCGCTGCAGAGCAGGATCCTTCCCCTGCAGCTGGAAGGCGCGCTGCCGCTCGGCGGTGCGCTGCAGAACCGCAAGGTGCGGCTGCGCAGCGGCAACGTCGCCACGGTGCAGGTGCGCCGTGGCACCCCGTTGCCGGTGGACTGGGAGGCCTACGCCTCGGACAGGGCACCGGAAGCGGGGCGCTCCTCGGACGTGATCGTCGAGCCGCTGCTGGCGCCGCCGCCGGGCGGCGGCACCGCGCCGCGCTCGCCGTTCCATGCCCTGGTCCACCCGGTGCAGGAGGGGCTTTTCTGGCTGGACGCTGCTGCCTTCCGTCGCGAAGGCTGGGCACCCACCAGTTTCGAGGACCACCTGGAAGACTCGCCGCTGTGGCTGAAGACAGTGGACTTCGTCGTGCCGTTCGTCGAGAACGTGCGCCGCATCTCTTCGAAGAACCGCAACGAATTCGCGATGGCCGCCTTCGGGTTGTACCTGGAATCGATCATCGTGGTCGGACCGGTGATCGGCGGCGTGGCCAAGGTGCTGATGCGGCCCGGCCTGAAGATGACGATGCCGCGCTTCGCCGAGCTGTCGCGGGTGCTGGGCCGGGGCACGCTGGATGCGCTCAATCCTGCCGCAGGCAGCGTGGCACTGGTGCGGGTAGGCGTCAGCGTCGTGCAACGCACTGCGCGCGGCAACCTGCGCTTCCTGTGGTCGTTCCTGGACCCCAACCGCCCCGCGGCGCGCGCCGCGGGCGTGCGCTGGGCCATGCGCGAAGGCATGGCCATTGCCAAGGAAGGCAGCTCGCTGGCATCGCCGCTGTACGAGATCAAGGTACGCACGGTGGACGGCATTCCCGGCGCCATGGTGTCCCCGCCGCCGGTGGCCAGCGGCAGCCGCACCCTGCACCTGGTCGACCCGGCCACGCTCACCCTGTATGGCCCGGCGCTGCAGGAGCGGCTGGGCGAAGGCGGCGGTGCCGCCGGCATGCTGATCAAGGTCGGCGGCAGCCCGCGTACCCCGCATGTCTCACCCGGCAAGGCGCTCAAACCGATCAAACAGGGACCCAAAGCGTCCGACGAAGACAACGGGGACGAGCTGGCACCGCTGCAGCCTCCCGTGGTCCTGCTGCCCGATCAGGGCCCCCTGGGCGTGCCCGCGGCCCGTCCATGAGGCGGGCCGCGGCGTGGCATCACGGCGCCTGGGGCGGGGCCGGATCGCGCACCAGGTGGATGTCGGTCGGCGACGACAGCGCGATACCGGCGGCGGCAAACTTCTGCAGCATCGTGAAGTACAGGTCGCTGCGTACGCCATACACCGCGCGCGGGCCGGAGGTATAGGCGAAGCTGTTGATCGCCACCTGGCCGTTGGCGATGGAATCGATGAACACCGACGGCGCCGGGTCGGCCAGCACGCCCACATGGTCGGTGTATGCATCCAGCAGGGTCTGCCGCACCATCGCCACATCGGTACTGAGCGGCACGGTGAACTGGATCTGGATGCGCCCCTGCGCATTGCCCATCGTCATGTTGCGGATGGTCTTGGTGATCAGTTCGGAGTTGGGCACGATCAGCGTGGATTTGTCGCCCACCTGGATCTCGGTGGAACGCACGTTGATGCGCCTGATGTCGCCTTCCTGGTCGCCGAGCTTCACCCAGTCACCGATCTTCACCGGTCGTTCGGCCAGCAGGATCAGCCCGGAGACGAAGTTCTGGGTGATCGCCTGCAGGCCGAAACCAATACCCACCGACAGCGCGCTCACCACCAGCGCCAGTTTTTCGAAGCCGATGCCGAGTGCGGTCAGGCTCCACAGCACCGCTGCGATGATGCCCAGGTAGCGGGTCACGGTGCTGATCGAATTGCGGGCGCCCGCATCCAGCTCGGTCTTGGGCAGGTAGGTGTCGGTGAGCCAGCGCTGGAACGCCTGCATCACCGCCCACACCAGCAGGAAGGCCAGCACCGCGTACAGCACGCTGCTGGGCTTGAGCACCAGGTTGTCGCCCAGGCTGATGCCCTTGGACAAGGTGTCCAGTCCGCCATACAGCGCGCTGAGATTGCCCAGTGGCGCGGTCAGTGCCATCACCGCAAGCAGGATCACGCAGATGCGCAGCCCGGCCGAGAGCAGCACACCGGCCTGCACCACCCGCGATTCGCTCAGCCCGGTGGTCAGCAGCACGGTGCGGCCGACGCTGCTGGTCGGGCACAGCAGCCACGTGGCCAGGTCGTCGGCGAACTTCATCAGCAGTGACGCCGCCAGCAGCACCACCGCGCCCCAGACCAGCTGCTGGGCCACGAACAGCGCCAGGTTGAGGTAGCCCAGCAGCGTGGCGATCACCGCAGCGGCCACCACGATGTGCCCGGCCAGCCGTGCGACCACGATCCAGCCACTGCGACGCGGCGGGCCCTTGGCCTTGCCGTCCGATTGCGCCTGTGCTTCGAGTTTTGCCTCCGCCTCGTCGGTCTGGCGCCGGTGCAGGCGCGCCAGCGAGACCAGGATGGCGATGATGAGCGCCATGTAGGTGATGGCGATCAGCCCGTCCACCGCCACCGTGGTGATTGCACTGGTGCGCGCGGCGCGGTTGAGCGCCATCAGCACAATGCTGATCCAGGTCAGCGCGGCAGCGCCCCACGCGTACTTGCGCAGGCGCCACGCGGCGGCGTCATCCAGGTTGAGCAGGCGCCACGACGGGCGCTTGGGCACCAGCAGTGCCGCACTCAGCGCGGTGATGAAAGCCGCGATATAGGTGGCCACCTGGATGCTGAACACCACTTTTTCCAGCCGCGGTGGAATCGCTCCGATGGCATCCAGCGCGCCGAAGAACACCACGCAGGCCAGGCCGGGCAGCATCGTGCCCACCACCAGCAGCCACACCGCCAGGCCGGAGCGGCGCAGGCGACCGTCCGGGGCCCGTTCGGACTGCGCATAGCGGCGCCCGGCCGCACGCAGCCACAGGCGCAGCGGGAAGAACAGCAGCAGCGCCACTGCCAGGCCGGTCAGCGGCGCGGTCCAGCCATGCTGCGCGATCGCCTTGCGCGCCGTGGTTTCGGCCTGCCGGTAAATCTGCCCCAGCTCCTGCAGGTCGGCCGGCACGTCACGGGCGAATTTGCGCCACAGCGAGGGCGACAGCGGTGAGTTGACCTTGCGGGCCAGGTCCTCGCTGAGCTGGGTGACGCGCATTTTCTCGATATCCGCGCCCAGCTGCTTGGCATCCACCGCGAGCAGCTTGGCCCGCGCAACGGCAGCGGCGATATCGGCACGCTGCTGGGTCAGCGACCTGCGCTGCTGGGCCACTTCGCGCGCTTCCACGGTGCCTTCCGGCACCGTGCCCAACTGGGTCAGGCGGGTATCGAGCTGGTCCAGCTCCGGCTGCAGGGCGGCCTGCGCATCGTCGGCATCGCGCTGCACGGCCATGGCCCGTTCGAACAACGGCGTGAGCGTCTCGCGGGTCTCCGCATCCGGCAATGCGGTACGGATCGCCTTGAGTTCTTTGTCGGCCTGGTTGAGCTGGGTCTTGGCCTCGGCTGCCGGATCGTCAGGCGCCTGCGCCCAGGCCCCGGGGGCCATGCACAGCCAGGTGAACAACAACAGACCGGCCAGCGGCCGCAGCAGGGGGAAACGATGACGGAAGGACAAAACCAGCACCCAGGGTTCACGCGGACATGCCGGGGACTATAAACCGGGCCTCGTTCACACCGGGTATGCAACTCAGTACTTCAGGCGCAGCTCCTCGACCTGCGGCTGCAGGGCCGCGTACCAGTCCTGGAATTCCTCCTCGCTGATCTCCTCCGGCGCATACACCGCGATCTCGTCCCACGCATGATCGGTCGGCAGCGGTTGGCGCGGGCCGGCCCGCAGCGAGTACGTCACGCCCTCGTGGTCCACCACATCGTCCACCGTTTCCCACTGTGCGCGGGCGAAGCCGCTGTCGCTCTTGAGCAGGATCACCTGGTACATCCGCACCTCCATTGAACGGGTCCGGGCCAGCATAGCGCCGCGTCGTCGCGCCCGGCATGACGCCGCCACAACGTACCGTTCCAGCGCGCGTCGCGGCTTCACTCCGCCATGGCGGCGGCCCGGGCATGTTGGCCACCACCGCTTCGACGATGCCCACATGACCAGCCACCCCGACCTGAAGACCGTTGCCGACCTCAAGCTGCCGCGCTACCTGGGCACCTGGTACGAAATCGCCCGCCTGCCCATGAGCCACGAGCCGGTCGACTGTACCGATGTAACGGCGAACTACACCCTCATCGACGATGGCCACGTCGCCGTGGTCAACAAATGCCGCGTGGACGGTGAGATCGAAGAAGCCCACGGCGAGGCCTGCCCGGTAGACAAGGATCCCGCCCGGCTGCAGGTCACCTTCCTGCCCAAGGGGCTGCGCTGGCTTCCGTTCACCAAGGGCGACTACTGGATCATCCAGGTCGCCCCGGACTACAGCGTGGCGCTGGTCGGCAGCCCGGACCGCAAGTACCTGTGGCTGCTGGCGCGCGAGCCGCACCTGGATGCCACCACCCAGGAGCATTACCTGGCGCAGGCGCGCCAGCAGGGCTTCGACCTGACCCCGCTGATCCACACCCCGCAGACCGGCCGCCCGACCGCCTGATCCCCAATGGACCTCAAAAGCGGGTATCCCTTCTGGGCGGTCAGCAACGGGCTGATGCACGCCTTCCCACCGCTGCGCGAGGACCGGAGCTGCGACGTGCTGGTGGTGGGCGGCGGCATCAGCGGCGCGCTGATCGCCAACGAGCTGTGCGCGCACGGCCATGACGTGGTGCTGGTCGAGCAGCGCGACATCGGCTGGGGCAGTACCTCCGCCAGCACCGCACTGCTGCAGTACGAAATCGATACGCACCTGGTCGACCTGGCCAGGCAGTACGGAGAGCGCGATGCGGTGCTGGCCTACCGTGCCTGCGCCGAGGCGATCCCGGCGCTGCGCGAGGTGGCCGCCGGTTTCCGCGGCGTGGATTGCCAGCCCATGCAGAGCCTGTACTACGCCAGCAAGCGCCGCCACCGTTCGCCCCTGCAGGACGAGTACGCGCTGCGCCACAAACATGGTTTCGACGTGCGCTGGCTGGATGCCGACGCCGTCCGTGCCGACTATGGCATCGCCGCGCCGGGGGCGATCCTCAGCGCGCTGGCGGCGCGCGTGGACCCCTACCAGCTCACCTACCGGCTGCTCATGCGGCTGGCCAAGGCCGGCTGCGCGGTGCACGACCGCACCGTATTGCACACGCTGCAGCCCACCGCGCGCGGGGTGACCGCTACCACACCCGAGGGCCTGCGCATCCGTGCGCGCCACGTGGTGCTGGCCACCGGCTATGCCGGCCAGCGCTGGCTGAAGCAGAAAGTGGCCCGCAACCGCAGCAGCTACGCCTTCATCACCGACCCGATCGATGCGGCGGCACTGGGGCCACTGGTGGACACCATGGTGTGGGAGTCCGCGCGTCCCTACCTGTACATGCGCAGCACCGGCGACCACCGGCTGCTGGTCGGCGGTGAGGACGACGCAGTGGATATCCCGGCGCGGCGCGACAGCCGGGTGGCCGGCAAGACCGGCACCCTGCTCAAGCAGGTGGCCAGGCTGTTCCCGCACCTGCCGCTGCAGCCGGCGTTCTCCTGGGGCGGCACCTTTGCCGAAACCGAAGACGGGCTTCCGTTCTTCGGCCCGCACCCGCAATGGGGGCCCCGGGTGCTGTTCGCGATGGCCTACGGCGGCAACGGCATCACCTACTCGATGATCGGCGCGGGCCTGCTGCGGGCCCGGATCGAGCGCCGAAAGCACCCGCTGGCGGGCCTGTTCGGGTTTGAACGGCTGGATTGAATGCGGCGACCCACCGTTCGCACGATGGTTCCCCTTGCATGCGGGGCCACGACAGGCATCATTCAAGCAACGGCTGCTAGCGTCAGCGCTGTCGGCCGCCTTGCCTGCCCCGGAGCTTCCCATGATCCGCCCGCTTTCCCTGCTGCTGTGCCTGTTGGCCCCTGGTGTCGCGCTGGCGCAGTCCGCTGCCGGTGCCACCGGCCCGCAGTCGGCGACCGATCTGGACCTGTCGGTGCCGCAGAAGCCCATGCAGTACCTCAACGATCCCACCCTGCGCGGTGACCCGCCCGGCACCTTCTATGGCGACAAGAGCGGCCGCCGCGCGCTCCCGCGCGATGGCGCGGGCAACGGCATCGCGGAGATCGCCGACGACAAGCTGCGGGTCAACGGCAGCATCACCACCGGCATCGGCTACGCCAAGGGCTTTGGCAACACGCACTACAACGCGGCCGAGTTGAACCTCAACAAGAATTACACCAACGACGACGGCAAGACCCGCAACATGAACCTCAACATCCAGATCAGCGAGGGCAAGGGCCCTGGCTTCTATGGACCGTATGGGGGCGGTTACGGGTACGGCCGCGGCTACTGGGACGCCGCCGGTCCCGGTCCGGTGGGCTGGTAACCGGCTGCATTTTTCGTCCTGCAGGCGAGGCTCAGTCGAACCAGCCGTCGCGGTGGCTGCTCAGCACCCGGCCATCGTGACCGCTCATGCGCACGTCCACGCGCTGGTTGCGGGCGTTGCGTGCTTCCAGCGTCCACGTGGCGCCGTCACGCTCCACCGATTCGATGTGGGTCAGCCCGGCCTTGCCGGCCAGGGTGAGGATCTTCCCGGCATCGAGCACGGCGCGACCATCGCGCGGGTCGAAGATCTCGCCCGTGGCCGGGTCGATGATCACATCGTCGACACTGCCGTCGGCACGGGTGACATCGGCTTCCCACACGCCGTCGTCGCGCTCCAGTTCGTGCACCTGGGTGTAACCGGCCGTGCGCAGCTTGGCCTGCACGTCGGCAGCGGACAGATCGGCAGCGAAGGCGGGGGCGGTGGTGAAGGCGGTCGCCAGGGCGGCGGCAAGGATCAGCTTGTTCATGGGGGAGTTCCTGAAAGAGGCACCGGACCATCCCGGCGCCGCCAGTCTGGCAAGCGCGCTTAAGCGAAGCATGAGCCCGCCTGTCAGGAAACGTTTAAGCGCCCCGCGTATACCGTAGGCAGCCCTTTTCCTGACCGGCTTGCCATGACCGCCCTGTCGTTGCTGCTTCCCCTGCTGTTGACCGCCACCACGCAGGACCCCATGCGGGTCCTCGATGGCGGTGTGCGCCAGCAGCAGGCCGTGCGCCAGGCGGTCGAGCAGGGTCGCTACGTGCCCCTGAAGTCCGTGGTCCAGGACGCCCTGCGCCGCTATCCCGGCCAGCTGCTGGAGGTGGAGCTGGATGACGGCAAGTACGAGATCGAGATCCTCGGTGCCAATGGCGTGGTGATGGAGCTGGACTATGATGCAACCAGCGGCCGCCTGCTCAAGATGGAAGAGGACTGATGCGACTCCTGCTTGCCGAGGACGATGCCCTGCTCGCCAGCCAGCTGCAGCTGCTGCTCGAGGATGCCGGCTACGTGGTGGTCCACAGCAGCGAGGGCATCGATGCGGAGTACCAGGGCCAGGTGGAGGACATCGCCGCGGCGATCGTCGACCTTGGCCTGCCCGGCCTGGACGGCCTGAGCGTGATCGAGCGCTGGCGCGAGGCTGGGCGCGATTTCCCGGTGCTGGTGTTGACCGCACGCACGCGCTGGCACGACAAGCTGGCCGGCTTCGACGCGGGCGCCGATGACTTCCTGACCAAACCGTTCCAGCCCGAAGAACTGCTGCTGCGGCTGCGCGCGTTGATCCGCCGCAGCGCCGGCCACGCCAGCCCGCGCCTGCAATGCGGACCGCTGCGCCTGGACGTCAACGCCGGCCGCTTCGAACTGGACGGCGTGCTGCTGCCGTTGAGCCCGCAGGAACACCGCATCCTCAGCTACTTCATGCACCACCCGGACGTGGTGATCAGCCGCTCGCGCCTGGGTGAGCACGTGTACGAGGCGGGGTTCGACCCGGATTCCAACACGCTGGATGTGTTGATCGGGCGCATCCGCCGCAAACTCGGCAGTACCCTCATCCATACCCATCGCGGCCAGGGCTTCCGGCTGTCGGCGCAGCCATGAACACCCGCTCGCTGCGCAGCCGCCTGCTGCTGGCCGGTGGCCTGGGCATGGTGCTGGTTTCGGCATTGGCCACGTGGTGGCTGGGTGCCATGTACGAGCGTTCAGCGCGTACCGCGATGGACCAGCAGCTGGGCAAGGACCTGATCGCGGTGCTTGCGCTGGTGGAAACCGATGCCCAGGGAGGCATGCAGGTGCGCGGCGAGCTGGGCGACGAACACTACCGCCGCGTGTTCTCCGGCGCCTACTGGCAGCTGCAGGACGCGCAGGGCCGCCCGCTGGGGCAGTCGCGCTCGCTGTGGGATGAGACGCTCGCGGTGCCGGCCACGCTGCGCACCGGGCCGGCCCAGGCGTTCGACATCACCGGCCCGCTGCAGCAGCCGCTGCGTGCGCTGGCCCAGCAGGTCACCCTGCCCCGCGCAGGGACCCCGTTGCAGGTGGTGGTGGCCACCGACCGCAGCCAGCTCGACGCGCAGGTGACGGCGTTCCGCCAACGCACCGCGCTGGCGTTGATCGTGCTGATCGCGCTGTGGTTCGCGGTGCTGGTCACCCAGGTGCATTACGGGCTGCGTCCTCTCGCGGAACTGGGGCGCATCGCCGAGCAGGTGCGTAATGGCGAGAACGTGCGTTTTCCGCAGCAGGGGCTGGTGAAGGAGGTGGCACCGTTGGCCGGCGAGCTCAATGCGCTGCTGGACCACCACGGCCGCATGGTGCTGCGTGCGCGGCGCAGTGCTGAAGACCTGGCGCATGCGTTGAAGACCCCGCTCACGGTGCTGACTACCGAGGCGGCGGGCGACGGCGCAGACTGGCGCAGCACGCTGCGCAGCGAAACGGCACGGATGCAGACCAGCATCGACCGCTATCTTGCCGTGGGTGTCGCCGCCGATCACCAGCAGCGCACCCCGGTGGCACCGGTCATCTCGGCGCTGTGTTCGCTGATGCAGCGTGTGCATGCCGAGCGCGAAGTGGTGTTCGCCTGCGACGCGGAAGCGGTCGGCGTGTTCGCCGGTGCACGCGAGGATCTGGAAGAGATGCTGGGCAACCTGCTCGACAACGCAGGCAAGTGGGCCGCGAAGCGGGTGGAGGTTACGGTGGCCCACGCTGGAAACCGCCTGCGCATCGAGGTCAGCGACGATGGCAGTGGCCTGCCGGACGCCGATCTGGAGCGCGTGCTCGGCCGTGGCGTACGACTGGACCAGCGCGCGCCCGGCAGCGGCCTGGGCCTGGCGATCGTGGCGGACATTGCCGAGAGTTACGGCGGCAGCCTGGTGCTGCGCAATGGCGCCCCGGGGTTGCAGGCGATGTTGACGTTGCCAGCGGGTTGACGGCCCGACGGGTGATGTTGACGTCGCAAGCGGGTTGGCGGCCCGACGGGTGCTGTTGACGTTGCCAGCGGGTTGGCGGCCCGACGGGTGATGTTGACGTTGCCAGCGGGTTGGCGGCCCGACGGGTGATGCTGACGTTGCCACCGGGTTGACGGCCCGACGGTTGATGTTGACGTCGCAAGCGGGTTGGCGGCCCGACGGGTAGCGCCGACTGTTAGTCGGCTGCCTTTGGCGACAGACAACCAACGCCCGGATCCCGCGCTTCGCGCGGCGGCCGACTAACAGTCGGCACTACCGGGCTGAGCGTTAACGGGCTGAGCGCTACCGGGCTGAGTGCATCCACCAGCAGTCGATGGCATCCAGCACGATGTGGATGATCAACCCGATTCCAAACAGCCGCGTCTTCTTCGGTACACACAGTCCCGCATACACCGCGATGGCCGGGGCGGTATGCAACGGATGGAAACCGATGCTGCAGCGGTTCGGCGCATAGATCGGATCGGCCAGCAGGTGGTCCAGGTCGATGATCCAGCCCAGCAGCAGCAGCGCCCAGGCCGACAGGAACCGCTTGCGCCAGAACATCCACGCCAGCAGGGCCGGCACGGCCGCGTGCAGGAACAGATGGAAAAAGGCGCGGCTGCTCATCGAACAGCCGCGCCATGCGCCTTGAAGCGGCGCGCGCCGATCAGAGCAGCGGCTCGTCGGACAGGTAGGTGTAGCCGGTCAGGCCCGCCTCCAGCGCCTCGGACAGCTCCTGCGCGCGTTCCGGCGACAGTCTGGCCGCCGCCACCCGCTCGGCATAGCTGGCGCGCAGGTCGGCCAGGCTGTAGCCCACGTAGTCCAGCATCACATCGGTGGTGTCGCCGCGCCGCTGCTGGGTGATCGCGTAACCATCGGCGTCGGCCCGCACTTCCACCGCGTCGGTATCGCCGAACAGGTTGTGGATGTCGCCCAGGATTTCCTGGTAGGCACCGACCATGAAGAAGCCGATACGGTAGCTTTCGCCCGGCCGTACCGCATGCAGCGGCAGCGAGGTATCCAGGCTCTCGTTCTCGACATAGGTCTTGACCATGCCGTCCGAATCGCAGGTCATGTCGGCGATGATGCCGCGGCGCTGCGGCTGCTCGTCCAGGCGCTCGATCGGTACGATCGGGAACACCTGGTCGATCGCCCAGGCATCGGGAATCGATTCGAACACGCTGAAGTTGACGAAGTACTTGTCCACCAGCCGCTCGTTCAACTCATCCAGTGCCGGGCGGTGGCTCTTCTCGTCATAGCTCAGGCGTGCACGCACGGCATGGGCGATGGCGTAGAACAGGTCATCGATGCGTGCCCGCTGCGGCAGGTCGATCTGGCCCAGCGCATAGCTGGACAGGCCTTCGGCATGGAAGTGCTGCGCTTCCTGGAACAGCTCCACCGCCGGGCGCTGGTCCAGGTCGTCATGGATTTCGCGCAGGTGGCGGATCGCGGCCGGCTCGTCGTCGTGCTGGTCGGGCACGCGGCCTTCCTGCGCTTCTTCGACTTCGGACACGTTGGCGATCAGCACCGCGTGGTGCGCGGTCATCGCGCGGCCGCACTCGGTGACGATCCGCGGCGGGGTCAGGCCGTGCTCTTCGCAGGCATTGGCCAGCGGCTGCACGATGTTGCCGGCATATGAATCCAGCCCGTAGTTGATCGAGCAGAAGCTGCGCGAACGGGTGCCCTCGTAATCCACGCCCAGCCCGCCGCCCACGTCCACGTGGGTGATCTTCGCGCCCAGGCGCGACAGCTCCACGAAGTAGCGGGTGGCTTCGCGCATGCCGTTGGCGATATCGCGCACGTTGGAAATCTGCGAGCCCATGTGGAAGTGCAGCAGGCTCAGGCAGTCGGCGTACTCGGTGTCGCGCAGCGACTTCCACAGGTCCAGCAGCTGGCGCGGGGACAGGCCGAACTTGGCCTTGTCGCCGCCGCTGTTCTGCCACTTGCCCGCGCCCAGCGACGCCAGGCGCATGCGCACGCCCAGGCCCGGCTTCACGTCCAGGGCCTTGGCTTCCTCCAGCACCAGCTTCAGCTCGGAGGGCTTTTCGATGACGATGAAGGTCTGCAGGCCCAGCTTGCGGCCGATCAGGGCCAAGCGGATGTACTCGCGGTCCTTGTAGCCGTTGCAGACGATCAGCCCGCCCGGACGCGACAGCGCCAGCACCGCCATCAGCTCCGGCTTGCTGCCTGCTTCCAGGCCAAAGCCTTCACCGTGGTGGCTGGCCAGGGTGCCGGCCACGCCACGGTGCTGGTTGACCTTGATCGGGTACACCGCCGTATAGCCGCCGGCGTAGTCCCAGTCGGCCTGGGCCTGGCCGAAGGCGGCCTGCAGCTTGCCCAGGCGCTGGCCCAGGATGTCCGGGAAGCGCACCAGCAGCGGCAGCTTGGCCCCGGCCGCGCGCGCGGCGTCCACCACCTTGGGCAGGGACACCACCGGGCCGTCCTGGCCAGTCGGTCTCACCACCATGTGTCCTGCCTGATCCACGTCGAAGTAGCCATCCGCCCAATGCGGAATCGAGTAGGTCTTGCGGGCTTGGTCGAGGGACCAATCGGTCATTGCAGTCGGCCTGGTTGGTAAAAAAGGGGGTGCATGATAACGCCTATATGGCGACAGCTCCGTTATCATGCGCGCCCGCGCCCGTGCCCAGGTTGAAACCTGAACGGGCCTGCCCGGCCCCATCCCCCTCCGAACAGGACCGTTATCCCATGACTGACAACAACAACTGGTACATCGAGCATTTCGAGCGCACCGGCTCGGCCATCGGCTACCGCCTGAAGGGCAAGCTGGATGAAGTGCAGTCGCCGTTCCAGAAGATCGAGATCTTCGCCACCACCGACTGGGGCAACCTGATGACCATCGATGGCGCCATCATGTTGACCAGCAAGGACAACTTCTTCTATCACGAGATGATCAGCCACCCGGTGCTGTTCACCCACGCCGCCCCCAAGCGCGTGGTGATCATCGGCGGCGGCGACTGCGGCACCCTGCGCGAGGTGCTCAAGCACCCGGGCGTGGAGAGCGTGACCCAGTGCGACATCGACGAGCAGGTCACCCGCATGGCCGAGAAGCACTTCCCGGAACTGTGCGATTCCAACGATGACCCGCGCGCCGAGCTGATGTTCGATGACGGCGTGGCCTACATGGCCAACTGCCCGGCTGGCAGCGTGGACGTGGTGATCGTCGATTCCACCGATCCGGTCGGCCCGGGTGAGGGCCTGTTCAACAAGGCCTTCTACGAGAGCTGCTTCAAGGCGCTGAAGGAAGACGGCATCCTGGTGCAGCAGTCCGAATCGCCGCTGATGCAGCTGGACCTGATCAACGAAATGCGCACCGAGATGGGCAAGGCCGGCTTCCAGTCGTTCAAGACCCTGCCGTTCCCGCAGCCGTGCTACCCCACCGGCTGGTGGAGCGTGACCCTGGCGCGCAAGGGCCAGAGCAGCTTCGACTTCCGCCAGTCCGATTCGGCCTCGAAGAGCTTCGACACCCTGTACTACACCGCCGCGCTGCACACCGGCGTGCTGGTCACCCCCCCATTCGTGCAGGCTGCGCTGAAGGGCTGATCGAACCGCAGGAAAAGAAAAAACCCGCGCTGTCGCCAGCGCGGGTTTTTCATTCCGGTAGGTATCGACCGCTGGTCGATACAGGCCTCAAAGGGCCCAGATTCCCGCGATCACCAGCAGCACCAACCCCCACTTGATCGCGTGGTAGGCGAACGCGCTCCTGGCGCGCAGCGCCTTGGCCTTCAGCCGCACCTTGTACAGGCCACCGAATGCCTTGTTGACTCCGCCGGTCGGGTCACCCGGGAAGTTCGGCGAGGCGCCGCCGGCCAGCAGCGTCGACGCCACCGCGCGGTTGAACAGGCCCGGCAGGCCGAATCGCAGCGGGCGGGCGATGTCGCAGAACAGGATCACCCGGTCCGCATCGGTCTCGTTGTGCGCGTGGTGGATGTAGGTTTCGTCGAACATCATCCACTCGCCATCGCGCCAGCTCTTGCGGATGCCGTCCACCTCGATGTAGCAGCGGTCATCGTTCGGCGTGGCCAGGCCCAGGTGCAGGCGCAGCGAACCGGCGAACGGGTCGCGGTGCGGGCGCAGCTCGCTGCCCGGCGGCAGTTGGGCGAACATTGCCGCGCGCACGTCCGGGATCGACTCCAGCAACGCCGTGGTCTTCGGGCACAGCTGCTTCGCCGACGGGTGCGACGGGCCGTACCACTTCAGGTAGAAGCGCTTCCAGCCGCGGCGGAAGAACGAGTTGAAGCCCGCATCGTTGTAACTGCTCGACGCGGCGATCTTTTCCGCATCGCGCAGCGCCAGCGCCTCGTCGCGGATCATCTGCCAGTTGTCGCGCAGCGGCTGCAGCTGCGGGAACGACTGGCCCGGATCCAGGAACGGCGTGGTCGGCACCTTCGAGAAAAAGTACATGACCACGTTGATCGGGGCCATGAAGCTGGAATGGTCGAGCAGCTGGCGCGACCAGCGCGCGCGTACCTTGCCGCGGTAGTGCACGTACAGCACGCATGCCACGAACAGGGCCACCACAATAATCTTGATCATCAAGCATCCACCGGCCGCTGCCGGACGCCCATACGGGCCAAAAGAGGGGGAGAGCCGGGCGCGACGGAGACGTGCCGTCAGGTGCGGTGCTGCCGCGCAGGCCGTGTTCAACACCGCTATGGTCCGCACCCTTCCTGTCCCGGTCAAGCCGGTCGGACGGGACGTTCATGCCCACCTGTCGACGCGCCTCACGACGGCCGTGGGAACGAGGCATCGGCTCAAGCAGCGACCAACCAGATGCAAGTCATTGATTTTGAATGTTTATCCATGGAACCAGGCGCTGCGCGCCGCGTGAACGCGACAAACTGTTCCACCCCCGGTTATGACATTTTTCCGACAAAGGGTGGTTTGGTGTACTCGCGAGTACTAAAATTAACGAAATCATCACCCTCCCCCATTCAGCAGCACCGGTACGCCTGACGCTTTGCGCCGACCGCCGGGTCGCCCCAGAACGTCATGAATACAATCGTTGCTTCGTGTGTCGACGACACCGCCCCCGCCGAGCTGCTCAAGCGCGGCGAACGCCTGCTTGAACCCGATGTCTACCGCACCTGCCTCAATGGGCAGCCGGCCGTGGTCAAGGACTACACCCGCTACCGCGGCACCCCGCTGTCGCCCATTGCGCGCCTGCTGGTCCGTCGCGAAGCGCGCATCCTGCAGCGCCTGGCCGGCTGGAAGCACGCGCCGGCCCTGCTCGGCACCATCGGTGGCCTCGCACTGGGCATGGAGTTCATTCCCGGGCAGACCCTGAGCGCGGCCCAGTCGGTGGGCATCGAAGTGTTCGAGCAGCTGCAGTTCGCGCTCGAGCGCCTGCACGCGGCCGGCATCACCCATAACGACCTGCACGGCACCAACGTGATGGTGAACGGAAACGTGCCCGTGCTGGTGGATTTCACCTCGGCCTGGCGCAGCCCGCGCTGGCTGCCGGTGCACCCGGTATCGCGGCAGCTGCGCCGCAGCGACCGCAAGAACCTGCTGAAGATGCGCCAGCGCCTGACCGGCGCCCGCCCCAGCGCCGCCGAAGCGGCCCAGGTGGCCGACCCGCGCTGGGTGGCCAGCGTGCGGGTGGCCTGGAAGCGTTTCTACCGGTGGTTCAAGGGTTAAAGCGCGTCGGCGTCCAGTTCGCCGGTGCGGATCCGCACCACGCTGCCCAGGTCGTAGACGAACACCTTGCCGTCGCCGATCTTGCCGGTGCCGGCGGCCTTGACGATGGCTTCCACCACCTCGTCGACCTGGCCGTCGGTGACTGCCACCTCGATCTTCACCTTCGGCAGGAAATCCACCACGTACTCGGCGCCCCGGTACAGCTCGGTGTGCCCCTTCTGGCGCCCGAAACCCTTGACCTCGGTCACCGTGATCCCGGTGACGCCCCGTTCGGCCAGCGCTTCGCGCACGTCATCCAGTTTGAACGGCTTGAGCACCGCCATGACCATCTTCATCTGTTGGCTCCTGTCTTCGCGGCAGAGGATAACGCCTGTCCCCCGGTGAACGCGATGCGCCCGCTTCGCACCGGTCCCTGCGGTGCGGATTATCCTTACCCGTGAAGCCTGGCCCGCCTGATGGTGGTTGCGGCCTGCCACGCCGAGAATTTCCCCACACGCGGAGACCCCATGATTGACCTCAACCAACTCGATGATCTGGCGCGCCGCCTGAGCGACATGGTCCCACCGGGGCTGCGCCAGTCGCGCGAAGAACTGCAGGCCACCTTCAAGAGCGCGCTCCAGGCCGGCCTGGGCAAGCTGGACCTGGTGACCCGCGAAGAATTCGACGTCCAGCGCGCCGTGCTGCTGCGCACCCGCGAGAAGCTGGAAGCGCTGGAGAAGACCGTGGCCGCGCTGGAAGCCGCTGCTCAACCGCCGGCCGAGCGCCCGGCCCCGTAAAAGGAAACCCGATGAGCCTGGCGCTGGTGCACAGCCGTGCCCGCGCCGGCGTCTACGCGCCCGCGGTCCGGATCGAAGTCCTCCTCTCCGGCGGTTTGCCGCATACCCAGATCGTCGGCCTGCCCGAAGCGGCGGTGCGCGAGTCGCGCGACCGGGTGCGCGCCGCGCTGGTCTGTGCCCAGTTCGAATACCCGCAGCGGCGCATCCTGATCAACCTGGCCCCGGCTGACCTGCCCAAGGAAGGCGGTCGCTTCGACCTCGCCATCGCGCTGGGCATTCTTGCGGCCAGCGACCAGATCGACCGACAGCTGCTGGCCAACTATGAATTCCTGGGCGAGCTCGCCCTGACCGGGGAGCTGCGTGGCGTGGACGGTGCACTGCCCGCGGCCATCGCGGCAGCGGAGCTGGGCCGGACGCTGATTGTCGCCAGCGCCAATGGCGCAGAGGCCGCGCTCGCCCAGCATGCGGATGTCCGCGTAGCCCGTACCTTGTTGGAGGTGTGCGCCTCGCTGGAAAGCCGCTCGCTGCCACGGGCGGTGCCGGCGCCGGTGGTGCCGCTGGCGGTGCCCGACCTGCGCGACGTGCGTGGCCAGCAGCAGGCGCGCCGCGCACTCGAAGTGGCCGCTGCTGGTGGGCACCACCTGTTGTTGCTCGGCACACCAGGCTGCGGAAAGACCCTGCTGGCCTCGCGCCTGCCCGGCATCCTGCCCGATGCCAGCGAAGCCGAAGCGCTGGAAACGGCCACCATCGCCTCGTGCAGTGGGGCTGGCATCGACACCGCCCGCTGGCGTCACCGCCCCTACCGCGCGCCCCACCACACCGCCAGCGCCGTGTCGCTGGTCGGCGGCGGCTCGTATCCCCGGCCCGGTGAGATCTCGCTGGCGCACAACGGCGTGCTGTTTCTGGATGAGCTTCCCGAATGGAGCCGGCACACCCTCGAAGTGCTACGCGAACCGCTGGAATCGGGAACGGTCATGGTGGCCCGCGCCGCACGCACCCACGCCTTCCCCTCACGCTTCCAGCTGGTGGCGGCAATGAACCCCTGCCCGTGTGGCTGGGCCGGCGACCGCAGCGGTCGCTGCCGCTGCAGCGGCGATGCCATCCAGCGCTATCGCGGGCGCATTTCCGGCCCGCTGCTGGACCGCATCGACCTGCATGTGGTGGTGCCACGGCTGGAGCCGGGTGAGCTGCGCAGCGATGCACCATGCGGCGAAGACAGCGCCACGGTACGCAGTCGCGTGGTCACGGCGCGCAACGTCCAGCTCGAGCGCAGCGACAAGGCCAACGCACAACTCCTGCCTTCCGAGCTGGATGCGCACTGCCGCCTGGACGACAACGACCAGCACCTGCTGGAAACAGACGTGGAACAGCTGCAGCTCTCGGCCCGCTCGATGCACCGCATCCTGCGCGTGGCACGCACGGTGGCCGATCTGGCCAGTTGCGACAAGATCACCACCGCCCATCTGGCCGAGGCCATCGGATACCGCCAGGTGGATCGGGGCAGCGCGGGCTGATTCGCCATCAGCAGCATTGCCGGTCATGCGTTACCGGGCGTTGCGCCGTTGTCGGCGGTTGTTTGGGAACCAACCCTACCGTCGAGGCGCGCGGGGCGTGTGCCGTCGCGATGCCTTGGCGGCAGGGTTGGATCCGGTCCTGCTTACTGGAAATCCAGCGACAGCTCGACGAACATCGAACGGCCGAAGGCGTTGTAGACGCCCTGGTCGTAGTACGGCCAGTTACCGTTGGTGCTGTCCACCGGCGGCCGCTCGTTGGTGAGGTTGTTGGCGGTCAGCAGCACGCTGGCCAGCTTGTTGATGCGGTAGTTGAGCGTGGCGTTCCAGGTCGTCCACGGGCCGATGTTGCGTTCCTCGCCGGTGGCATTCCAGGTCCGGGCGTTGCGCACGCCGTACACGTTGGTGCTGAAGGCACCGATGTTCCAGTTCACGCCCAGCGTTGCGCGGTACTGCAGCTCATTGGAATAGCCACAGCAGAGCATGTCGTAGACCGGGTCGCCTTCCTGCTGCTGCAGCTCGTGCTTCAGCGGCCGGTAGTAGCCTGCGGTCACGCCGAAATCACCTGCCCGCCCGGCGCTCCAGCGGTAGTCGCCCGATGCCTGGATGCCGGTCTGGCGCTGCTTGGCCAGGTTGATCGGATAGGAGAAGACCTTGGATACGCCGTTGGGATTGAGCGGGTCGGTGGCCGGCAGGCGCTGCACCTGGGCCAGGACCTGGCGACAAGTTGGCGAGTTGATGTCGAATGCCACGTCGCCGTTCTCGGACGTCCCCAGGCGGCAGTTGGCCTCGGTGGCGAGGATGCTGTCGGTGCCCAGGATGGACACTTCGTTCTCGATCTTCACCGAGTTGTAGTCCAGCGACAGGTTCAGGGCATTGTCCAGCGCCGACCACACCACGCCATAGGTGAAGGTTTCCGCCGTGATGTCCTTGAGGTCGCGGTTGCCAGTGCTGGAGGACAGCACCGACAGCGATGCCTGCGGGCACTCGTCGAAGTTTTCGGAGGTGTAGCCTGCGCTGCGGCACAGGAAGGTGTCCACGTTGGTGGTATAGCCGCTGCTCTCGCGCGAATACAGGTAGAACATGTCCGGCGAGCGGAAGGCGGTGGCATAGCTGCCGCGCAGCAGCAGGGAATCGATCGGGCGATATTCCAGGCCGAGCTTCCAGGTCGCCTTGCCGTTGCCACCGCCGCCCTGCAGGGAGTACTTGTCGTAGCGTCCCGACAGGTTGGCGCTGAACGTGTCGAAGATCGGCACCTGCAGTTCGGCGCCCACCGCATACAGGTCACGCTGGCCTTCGGCCGAGGTCCCTGCGGTCTGGCCACGGAACAGCTCGGCGGCATTGGGATCGGCCGACTGGTTGAAGAACTTCTCGCGGGTGCCCTGCAGGATCATCGCAAAGCCGACATCGCCGGCCGGCAGGCCGAACAACGACGTATTGGTCACCAGCGCGGTCACACCGGTCCGCGACGCCGAAGACGCGGCGCGGTTGGTGCCGCTGAACTGGTCGTACTGCGCGCGGGTGAGCGGCTGGTACAGCACGTCCAGGTTCGGCGCATAGGCTTCGTAGCCGTTGACCGTGCCCAGCTGCGGGCCAAGGTAGTAATCGTCAATACCGCCCCTGGCCAGGAAGTCGGTGGACTTGCGGGTGACGTCGGTGCTGGAGCGGTTCACGTAAACGTCGTAATCGAAGCCGGTGTCGCCCAGCCCGCCGCGTGCACCGGCGGTGATGTTCCACGAGCGGGTATAGACGCGCTGGTCCTTCGCGTCCATGCCGACTTCTTCGGGCGCGTAGATGCGCTGCCACTGCTCGTAGTTGCCGGTGGTCTGGTTGTAGAAGGTCTTGTTCCAGAACGGGCTGCCGCCGGAATAGGTGGGCCGGCCGAAGCTGAAGAGGATGTCCGAGTACAGCTCGGTGGTTTCGCTGAGGTGGTAGCGCAGGAAGGTGGTGGCGTTGACGTCCTCGCTCTTGTTGTAGAGCGTGGCGGTGCCGACGTTGTCCGGGCTGCCGCAGTAGAAGCCGGTGCCTGCCGCGTTGCGATGCGCGTAGGTGGTGCTGCCACCGAACAGGTAGGACAGGGGGGCGCAGGCGGCCTGGCCAGGGTCGATGTAGCCGTTGGGGGACATCTGCATGCGCAGGAAGGTGCGCGAGGGGTCCTGCGGCCCGGTCGGGCTGTCGTTGACGCTGTCGATGTAGCTGCGGTCGGAGGCGAAGATGGGCTTCTGCTTGGTGTATTCCAGCCCGTAGCTGAGGTCCAGGTTGCCGAAGGAATGGCCGCTGCTGAAGATGAAGCGCTGGCTGGATCCGCCACCATCGCTGTAGCCGCCAGCACGGTAGCGGAAATGGGTGCCTTCCACCTTGTCCTTCAGCACGATGTTGATCACGCCCGCCACGGCCGACGAGCCGTACACCGACGACTGCCCACCGGTGAGCACGTCGATGCGTTCCACCATGCCCAGCGGAATGTTGGCGATGTCCACGATGCTGGTGTTGCCGTTGTAGGCAAGCGGATAGCTGTTGAGCGGCCGCCCGTTGAGCAGCGTAAGCGTGTAGCTCGGGTCCAGCCCGAACAGGCTGACGGTCTTTGCGCCCGGGGTATAGAAGCCGGTGCCCTGCGAGTCCTGCACCGAGCCGTTGGCCATCGGCAGCGAGCGCAGCGCATCGAACACCGTGGTGAAGCCCTGTGCCTCGATTTCCTCGGCCGTGATGGTGGTCACCGGCGAAGGCCCTTCGATCTGCGCGCGGGGAATCAGCGAGCCGGTGACGTTCACCGTATCCAGCTGACGGGTGGCCGGCGTGGCGCCTTCTTCGTCGGAGGGGGACGCCTGTGCCTGTGCGGCCAGGGGGTGGAGCAGTACGGATGACACCAGCAACGACAGCAACGTGCGCTTCATCTTGCAGATCTCCAGTACAAGGTCTCCCGGCACCGCATCGGCGCAGGAGAGTTGGGGGTGCAGGGGCTTCCGTGGGGCGTGGGGTGCAGCTTTTCTAGATCGATCTAAATGAATTGTCAACAATTTGAAATGAAACCATTTCCAAGCGCTTAGATCGAACGAAATGGCACTTGCGGGCGGCCGTGGCCGTGTTGCAGGATCAGCGCGGTTGCCCATCACGTCCTGGAGTGCCGCGTATGCGTCTGCGCCGTTGCCTGATCGTCCCTGTCGTTGCTGCAACCCTCGCGTTTCCCGCCGCACACGCTGCGGAAATCCAACAGACGCGCGATGGCGTCACCCTGACCTACCAGGACCAGAGCGGATCAACGGTTGCTGCCGTGCGTGACCGCATCATCGCCACCTTCTTCGCCACGTATCCGCGCGAACGCCGCGATTACCATCCCGCTGCGCCGTCCAGCGTGCGTATCGTCATGGACCCGTCGTACGACGGGGTTGCGTATGTAGGTGAGAAGGAGAAGTCGGCCACCATCACCATCAACCCGCGCTGGTTGGAGAAACATCCCAACGACACCGACCTGGTAACCCATGAGGCCATGCACATCGTGCAGGGCTACCCGGGCTATGCCAGCGAACAGGCGCCTTCCTGGTTGGTCGAAGGCATCGCCGACTATGCCCGCGACCATTACGGCGTGGACAACGCTGCTGGCGGCTGGGCGCTGCCTTCGCAGGTCAAGCCGGAGCACAAGGTGGACACCGGCTACCGCGTTACCGGTGCGTTCCTGAAGTGGAGCGAGGCCGGGCACCCGGGGTTGGTGAAGGCGCTGGATGCGGCGCTGCGCAAGGGCACCTATACGCCGGCGTTGTGGAAGGCGCACACCGGCGAAGACCTGGCCGCGCTGTGGGAGGCTTATGTTGCGCAGCAGGGTAATGGCGCGCGCGGCGCTTGATCCCGTAGCACGAAACGCTCGATGGCCAGGGCCACGCCGTCTTCGGAATTGGTGGTGGTCTGATGCAGCGCGGTCGACTTGACGATGTCCACCGCGTTGCCCATCGCCACGCTGGTGCCGGCGTACTGAAGCATGGTCAGGTCGTTTTCCTGGTCGCCGATGGCCATTACCTGCATGCGGTCGATGCCCAGGTGCTCGGCCAGCTTCTGCAGGCTTGGGCCCTTGCCAGCGCGGTGGTCGAACACTTCGAGGAAGAATGCCGCGCTCTTGAGCACGGCGAAGCGTTCGGTCAGCGCCGATGGCAGGCGCGGGATGACAGCGTCCAGGATCTGCGGTTCGTCGACCATCATCAGTTTGATGAAGGACATCGCCGGGTCCATTTCTTCCACGCTGCGATAGGACAACGGCACGCGTGACAGGTGCGAATCGGCCACGGTGTAGATGCTGATGTCGCGGTTGGGCGTGTACAGCCGTTCGCCATCCAGTGCCTGGAAGTGCACGCCCAGCTCGCGCGCCACCTGCTCGCAGAACAGGAAATCAGCGAAGCTGAGCGGGTATTCGACCACCACCTCGCCAGTGGCAACGCGGGTGACCAGCCCGCCATTGCAGGCGATGCAGTAGTCGTCCGCGCCATTGATGTCCAGCTCCTCCAGGAACGGGGCAAGGCCGGACACCGGGCGCCCGCTGGTCAACACGATCCGCACGCCCTGCGCCCGTGCGCGGGCGATGGCCTGCTTCACGCGCGGGGTGAGCTTGTGCGCCGGGTCCAGCAGCGTGCCATCCATATCGATGGCCACCAGTTCAATGGCCGGCTGGCGGCGTCCCATCTCCATCTCGATCAACCTCGTTCACTGCCAGAAACGCTGCGATGCAGCCGCAGGGTAGTTTAAGCCAGGGGCGCCCCGGCAAAGAAAAGGCCAGCCGGGTTGCCCCGGCTGGCCTCCATACCACACACGCTGTTGCGCAGACGACGGCGGGCTCAGCGGCCCATCGCCACCTTCTGCTGCTCTTCCTGCACCTGTTGCTGCTGGCTGGCGTTGTTGCTCTGCAGTTGGGCGTTGGTGTGCTCCAGCGACGGCGCCTCGCTCAGGTCCACCGCGGTGCGGTAGCCCGGGGTGGTGCCCATCACGAACGCCTTGCCATCCTGCACGGTCACGCTCTGCAGCTTCTCCGGCGAATCAATGCCGGCCTGCTTGGCCTGCAGGGTGACGTTGGCCGCCGCTTCGTTGGAGATGGCGGCAGGCAGCTGGCCACGGATCGCGTTGTGCAGCGGCGTGTCCGCGTGGCCCTTCTCGCCCAGCTGCGGGCCAGTGGCGGTGCGGGTTTCCGCCCCCTGCGCCTGGGTGGCGGCCAGCTTGCCGAAGGTCTCCCGGCCCACGATGCCGTCGTCCTTCAGGCCCTGCTGCTTCTGGAAGGCCTGCACCGCTTCGCGGGTGTTGTCGCCGAACTTGCCGTCTTCGGACAGGCGGTTGCCGTTGGCATCGCGCACGCCCAGACGGTTCAGCTCTTCCTGCAGCTTGGTCACCTCGTCGCTGCGGTCACCCTTGCGCAGGGTGCCGGCCGGCGCGTGGTCATGGTCGTGCGCATGCCCGTGCTTGCCCGCTTCCTGCTGGAGGCCCTTGTTCCAGTAGGTCTCCGGGTTGATCAGCTTCCCGGCCGGATCCTTCATCTGGTAATGCACGTGCTGGGCGTACTGGTTGGCGCCCTGCGGGCCGCGGCCGCCCATGGTGCCGATCGGGTCGCCCGGCTCCACGTGCTGCCCGACCTTCACCTTGGTGTCCTGCATGTGCAGGATCTGGTGCGAGTTGCCCTGCGCGTCCTGGATCATCACCGTGCCGTACTTGCCGCCTACCGAGGTCACGGTGCCGGCGATCGGCGCGTGGATGGTCGGGTGCTGCAGGTTGCGGCCGGTCTGGCCACCGACGTAGTTGAAGTCGCTGCCGCCATGGCTCTTCTCGCCACGGTGCTCACCGAAGTGGCCGGTGATGTGCGGCTTGACGCCGTTCTGCGGCGGCAGCATCACCTGCATGGTGTGCTCGTAGGAGCGCGCCTGGGTGGCAGCGGCGCCAACAGCGGCAGCGCCGGCCACGGCAGCGGCGGCGCCCGCAACGGCATGCTGCTGGGCCGGTGCCTGCACCTGGGTCTGGCTCAGGCGCTGGTTGACGAACTGTTCGTACTCATCCAGGTGCGGCGCGACCTTGCGCTGCGACAGGCCGAGACCGCCGTAGTCCTTGGTCGGGCCATCGTGGTGGTACTTGTAGATGTAGTCTTCGCCCTGGCCACGGTCGCGTGCCAGGTTGCGGTTGTCGACGAAGTGCGCCACCAGCGCGTCGGACTGTGCGTCGACGTCGAAGCGGTTGGCGTTGTTCAGGCCGTAGTGCTTGCCGGTGCGGTCGATGAACTGGCCCAGGCCGGAGGCCGAGGTGGTGCCAGCAGCGGCATCCGGGTTGAAGCCGGATTCGACGCGGGCGATCGCCAGCACATACGCGGTTTCGCGCGGGGTCAGGCCGGCTTCGCGCGAGGACTCGATCAGCGAGTCGATCACACGCGACTGTACTTCGGGGGAGGCATCGCCCCAGCGGCGCGATTGGCCGTGCAGCGCGCGGCTTTCGTCGATCGGTTCGCGGTAGTGGCTCCACGATTCGATCTGGTTGCTGCGGTATGCCGCGCCAGGCGGCTGCACCATGTTGGTGTAGATGTCATCAGGCATGTCTGTGCTATCCATTCTATGAGAAAGGGGCTTTCCTTAAAGGGGTGTATCGACCAACGGTCGATACCTACCGGACATCGTGTCCGGGCAACGCGCATCGACGTCTTGTCGATGTACTGCTCAGTCTTCGATGTAATCCACCTCCGGGTGAGTGATGCCGAGCTTGGCGATCAGCTGCGAATACTCGTCGTTGTTGGGCGACTGCGCATCGGCTTCGCCGCGCAGGGGCGGGGTGTTGTGGGTCAGCTGCTTGCCATCGGCGTCGTACAGCGTGAACCATTCGCAGAACGCGCAGCCGAACGGCAGTTCGCCGTACTGCACCACGAAATACGAAGCGCCCTGCTTGTCTTCAGCGCAGGCCAGGCCAACAGCGGTGTAGTCACCCAGCTCTGCCGGGGTCTCGATGGCACGGCGCTGGCCGTCCTTCTCGATCTCCAGGCGGGTGCGGGTGGTGTCGCCGTCCTTGGTCGGCAACGCGGTCAGGTGCAGCGTGGCACCTGGGCATTCCTTGTGCATGCCTTTCTCTTCCTGCGGTGTGGGTGAAGGGGTAGTCGCCGCTGCGACCGCAGGCGCGGCGGCGGTTTCCGGAGTGGCGGCGGTGCCGCCCTCCCCGGTGGGTGCATTGCACGCAGCCAGCAACAACGCCAGTGCGGCAGTCGGAACGAAACGCAGTGTGGACATCACCCGCTCCCTGGATCAGATCGACTCATCGGCCATGCGCACCAGCTGCCAGCACGGGCGCTGGGCAAAGTAGTACGACTGCTGGTTGCTGGTATCGGGCGTGCGGATCAGCACCTTCATGCTGCCATCGGCCTCTTTGGTTACCTGCATCTCGCGGCCCACGGCCTTCAGGCCCGAGGGGTTGGGCATAACCGGCCAGGTGACCTCGCTGAGCGGGACCTTCTCGGTGACCAGGGTGGGCTCGCCCTGCCCTTCGGTGTCGTAGCGTTCGCTCAACAGCGGGTCGGCTACCGACTTCTCCTGCAGGGCGATCTTCCTGCCGAACTCCGGCAGGAACGCATCGAAGTTGGCCAGTTCGCAGGTGGCGGAGGCATCGGCGGCAGTGGCCGCTGCGGTGGGCTCGGCAGTGGCGGGTGCGGCGGCCGGGGCGGCAGCAGGTGCTGCGGCGACGGGTGCGGCGGGATCCGCCGGAGCGGTCGGGGCGGCGTCGGGCTTGCACGCGGCCAGCAGGATGCTCAGCGACAGGGCGAGCAGCGTCATGGGACGATGATGGGACAACGGATCCTCCTGATTCGTGTCGTGGCGCGCATCACACTACGCCGGGGGGCGTAGCATAGCGGCGCGCCAATGCCATGGCGTTCACATCCCGCCCACGGACCCGGGCGGTGACGACATGCGTGATGAAACGCACGTAGTTAACGTGAAGCTCATCACATTGTAAGGGCCAAGGATCCATTCTCCCAGCCGGCGATGTCAGCCTTTTGACATCACCTCCTCCTTTCGGTGCCTGGTTCCATGCGCATCCATACGCTCCAGCTTCCCGTTTCCGACGTTGCACAGGTGGGCGCCTACTTCGCAGAAGTGCTGCAGCTGCCGGTGCAGGACGACGTGGTGCGGATCGGCTGGACCGGCGTGCAACTGCGCCCGGCAGGCAGCGACCCGGTCGGCGGCGTGCACCTGGCCTTCAATGTGCCGGCCGATCGTTTCGAGGCCTCCACCGCTTGGCTGCTGGCGCGCACGCCGCTGCAGCGCAATGCGAAGGGCGAGGCGCACTTCACCTTCGGCGGTCGCTGGGAGTCGGAGTCCATCTACTTCGATGGCCCCGATGGGCTGATCCTGGAACTGATCGGGCGGCGCCGGCTGCCTGCGTCCGGGCGGGTCGGGGCGTTCCACGGCAGCGAGCTGACCTGCGTGAGCGAGGTCGGGCTGCCTACGGCCGACGTGGCCGCGCTGTCTGCCCGCGCCGAAGCGGCATTCGGGCTGGGCTACCTCAGCCCACCCGTACCGCACTTCGCTGCGCTGGGCGATGACGAGGGCCTGCTGATCGTGGTGGATGCCACCCGCCGCTGGTTTCCGGAGGAGAAGGTGCTGCCCAACGCCCGGGGCATCGTGGTGACGCTGGGCGACGTGGCGGCGGGCGCGCTGGACGACCCGGCGCAGGGCTGGCACCTGCGCGCGCACGCGCCAGCCTGATCGCCCCATTCACCTGCGCCCAGTACATTTGCTGCCTTCCGGCAGGTAGAAGCGCGGTTGCCGGGGCAGCCCGCTCCCAACACAGTGGGAGGGTGCTCAAGCCAGGGTACCGCCGTGGAAAAGGTCACGTCCCCCTCCTGCCCCGACCCAACCCAGGCGGACCCTGCGCTTGCGCCTTTACTGGAAGTGGATGCGCGGCTGGCCAAGCTTGGCAACAGGATCCGCGTGCTGTCCGGGCTGGCGTGGCCGATCGAGATGGAAACCCGCTTCCTCGCCTCCTGGCGCGCCGGAGCGCCGGAGATGCCGGCCCCGCCGACCCAGCCGGTTGACCACACCGACACCATTGCGGCGCTGGACGACATCCTGCAGCACCTGGATCGGGGCCATCCCGTGGGCGACTGGCTGTACCGCACCGCGTGGAGCTACCGCGTGGCCGCCAGCATGCTGGCCAACATCGGCAACCCGCGCTTCACCGCGTGCTCCACGCTGCTGTACGGCCAGCCCAGCACCCGGTACCGCTCGCAGACCACCACCACCGCGCAGTCGGCCGCGCAGATGCTGGCCATCACCGACCAGCTGATCGGCTCGCAGTACGTGCCGCGCATCCAGTACGACATTCCAGCGCCGGACTTCTCCATGCTGCTGCGCCAGCGCATCGAGCCGTTCTTCACCGACGACGAAGTGAAAGTAGTGCTGGATACCGAGCTGGCCTCCAAGGCCGCCGCCGGCAGCAAGGTGATCCGCCTGCGCGCCGATGCGTTGTTCTCGCAGCTGGATCTGGACCAGCTGGTCGAGCATGAGGCCTTCATCCACTCGGCCACCCTGCTCAACGGCAAGCACCAGCCGTGGCTGCGCTGCCTCGGCGCGGGTGCGCCCCGCACCACGCGCACGCAGGAGGGGCTGGCCACGTTCTCGGAGATCATCACCGGGGCGATGGACATCAACCGCCTGCGCCGGCTGGCATTGCGGGTGGTGCGGTTGCAGGAAGCCCTGGAGGGCGCGGACTTCATCGAGGTGTTCCGCGCGTTCCTCGCTGCCGGGCAATCGGAGGTGGACAGCTACCGCAGTGCGGCCCGCATCTTCCGGGGCGGTGATGTACGCGGGCGGGTGTGCTTCACCAAGGATGGCGCCTACCTGGAAGGGCTGCTGCTGGTGACCGCTTTCATCAAGCGCGCCCTGCACGAGAACCGCGGCGACACGCTGCGGCTGCTGTTCTGTGGGCGGGTTGATCTGGGTGACCTGGTCACCCTGGCCCCTTACCGGGACAGCGGGCTGATTGCAGCGCCACGTTATGTACCCCCGTGGGCACAGCATCCCGAGCGGGTGCTGGCGACGCTGGCGTTCTCCACGGCCGCGCAGGCGATGCGGCTGGATACGTTCGACCTGCAGCGGTTCTCCGCGGTGGAGGATGAACTGATGGCCGGCGCTGCACTCGCTGACGCGCAATAGAAAGGCCCCGCCGAAGCGGGGCCCTCATGGTTCGGCAGTACAGCCAGCCGTCACTCTTCCTCGTCCTTCCAGCCCTGCTGCTGATTCTGGTTGCGCTGCTGCTGTTCCTGCTGCTGTTGCTGCTGCTGGTCGCGTCCGCGCTCCTGCTGCTCACCACGCTGGTTCTGGGAACTCTGATTGCGCTGCTGGGCCATGACGGGTCTCCGGATGCCGCGAGCGGTATGCCGCGGTCGAGGCAATCGTGTGCAGGGGCTCGTTAAAACCATGTGGCAATTTGCAGACAGAATTGTCAATCCGTGGGCGTCGACTTCGGCAATCCGCTTGTATTTCAATGCTTTCTGCCGCCACCACATTGCTTATGCGAAGACGGAATCCTGATATTCCCGACGTGAAGGAAAGCGTAGTCAGCACGATGAATGTGGGCCGTTGCGACGACCCCAGACGCGATGATTTGCGCAACCTGTTTTTCGCGATTGATCCGGCCTACCCATATGCGTGGAATCAAACGCTGCGCCTCTGGAAGTTTGCGGTGCAGGTATCACTTTTCAGGGGTCCCGCTGCATCATTCCGAATGGTGCAAAACGCACATTTGACGTGCGAATTCCTGCCGCGCATGGTTCGCCCCATGAACAATCATCGTCGCAGTACGAAGCTCTCGGACATCGCCAGCATCCGCCAGGGACATCCGTTCCGGGGTGCAATCACCGCCTTCCCGGATGGGCCGGTCCGCGTGATCCAGTTGAAGAACCTGAGCGCATCGGGCGTGCACAATCCGTGCGATCTGCTGCGTACGCGGCTGCACCCGCGCAAGGCGCCGGACTGGGTCCAGGAGGGCGACGTCCTGCTCGCCGCACGCGGCGCCCATCCACTCGCGGTGCTGCTGTGCAACCCACCCGCCGACACGGTCTGCAGCCCCCACCTGTATGTCATCCGTGTGAGCGACCACGAACGGATCATGCCCGCCTTCCTCGCGTGGCAGCTCAACCAGGAAGGCGCACAGGAGTACCTGCGCCGGCAATCCGCGGGATCACGTCAGCAGAGCCTCCGCAAGGCAGCCATCGAGGAGTTGCGCGTGCAGCTGCCGCCCCTGCTCCTCCAGCAACGCATCGTGTCCATCGCGCGGGCAGCGCAGCTCGAGAAGCTTCACTGCGAGCAGATGATCGCCGCAAGGCACCAGGAGGTCGCCCGCTATGCGGCGCACATTCTGGACGAGCGGCCAGGGTGATGGCGTGCAACGTCCCCGCCACGCTCGCCGCCCTCGTCCACGCCCGCGACGCGCTCGATGGGGGAAAACGGCCCGACGCCGATACCTTCCTGGTCCTCTCGTTGCTGTTGCTGAAAGTGGCGAGCGACGCCACGTACTACGGCAACCCGGACATTCCGTACTCGCCGGGCGAGCCGCCGCGCTGCGTGCCTTACAGCGTTCCGCTCCAGGCCCGCTTCGACACGCTGTTCCGGCAACGCCATGCGGAGGGCAATGGCCTGAGGGTGATGAACGCGCTACGCGTGTTCACCCTGGCCAATCCGCGCAAGCTGGGTGGCCTGTTCCCGACGTTGAAGCTGGAAGATGCGCTGCCCGACGACCCGGTGGTGCGCGATGCCGTGCTGCTGCAGGTGCTGGAGCGGCTTGCACTTCCGGCATTGGACTTCCGCCAGCAGCGCGGGGTACCCCGCCCGGACGTTGGCGACGCGGTGGACGCCCTGCTCCCTGCGCAGGTGCCCGCAGGGGTGAGTTGGCTGATGGCTGCGCTCACCCACCCCTGCGTGGATGAGGCGGTCTACGACCCCAGCTGTCGGCAGGGAGCCGTGCTGCGGGCAGCGGCCAGCTGGATGCGCGATGAGGGAAGTGCGATTGGGCCGGCAGGCCCCGCCCGCTACCCACTTTATGGCCAGGAGCCGGATGCCATGCAGTGCGCGGTGGCCCGGCTGCGCCTGCTGCTGCAGGGCACGGACACCCCGCGCCTCTTTGTCCGCGACCCGCTGGAGGAACCGCTGCTGCAGGACGGCGAGCTGCAGCGCTTCCATGTGGCACTGGCGTGCCCGCCGCTTTCGCTGAAGTGGGCGCCAGCGCAGGCCAGCCACGACCCCTACTTCCGCTTCCTGCAGGGCGTGCCCTCCCGGCAGTGGGCGCACACCGCGCTCATCCAGCACATGTTGGCCACGCTGGAACCGGTACGTGGGCGCATGGCGATCGTGGTGCCGCATGGCGTGCTGTTCCGCGATGGCGAGGAAGCGCGCATCCGGCAGTGCTGGCTGGACGCGAACCTGGTGGACATGGTGATCGGCCTGCCTGACCGGCTGTTCGCCGGTGCGTCGGTTGCGACCGCGTTGCTGGTGTTGCGCAAGGCGCGCCGGCATGACGCCGTGCTGTTTGTCGATGCGCGCGGCCTTGCCACGCGTGGGAAGCGCGGTCCGCGGCTTGGTGATCAGGCGGCGCGCACCCTGCACCGCCTCTGCAGCGAGCGCAGAACCGTACCCGGCGTGGCGTATCTGGCCAGTTCCGAGGAGCTGGCCCGCAATGGCGGCAACCTGAGTGTTGCACGCTACGTGCAGCCGGTGGCCCGCTGCCCCGCTGCGGATCTTGCGACATTGCGCGCGCAACGCGCCGAGCTGTCCGCGCGTTTCGTGGCCCTCCAGGCGGCGTTGAATGCCGAGCTGGATGCGCTGGAGCGGGAACTGTCGGATCTGACCTGAAGCCGCTGCTTTAACCTCTCATCAATTGACCGAAGCTATCTCGATTGGAATATGCATCGAGAATGCGTTACGCGCTGCGCTCGCCGAACGCATGAAACGGAATGATGCACACAGCAACGGCAGCATTCGTTCGTCCAGACTGGTGCCATGAACATCATTCGCCAGAAATTCGACGCTCTCTGCGTGCTTGTCTTCGGTTCACAACATGGAGGGCGCGCATGAACATCCCCCACAGCAGGTTCGGTGTGCGCGATTCCGTACTGGGTTGGCTGCGGCGGCTGGGCTGGAACCCTCTGGATGAGGGTGCGGTGGCGGCGTTACGCGGCGAACATCACAGCGCATTGCTGGAGAAGCGGCTGCTGCCGTGGCTGCGTCGCTATCGGTACGAGTGGGAAGGCGAGCGCGTGGCGCTTTCACCCACTTCATTCGACCGGATCATTGCCGAGGCCGAAACGTGCTGCCACAGCTTGGATTGGGTAGCGTCGAGCAGCGCTGTGCACCGGCTGCTGGTCCACGGCGTTCATACCGAACTGGAATTGCCCAACGGGCGCCGGATCTCGGTCCCGGTTCCGTTGATCGATTGGGAGCATGTGCAACGCAACCATTGGGATGTGGCTGACGCGATGCGTACCGACCTGCGCTTGGCAGCGCCCGGAGATCCGTCCGACGGCCACGTTCGCGAGCTGGTCGGTTACGTCAACGGCATTCCCCTGGTGGTGCTGGCCTGCGTGGAGCGCGATGCGTACAAGCGATGGGGAACCGCAGAGGATGGCATCCGGCACCTGTTGCGCGGCCTGGGCAGCATGCCGACCAATCCGCCGGTGCAGCACGCGCAGCTGCTGCTTAGCCTGGACCGTCGTGGCGGCCGCCATGCCGCTGTCGGCACCCCTTCACATGCGTGGGTGAAATGGCGGGAGCATGGCTGGAGCCCGGCCGCGCAGACCCAGCTGCGCGATGCCGCGTTGCCCTTCTCCGATGTCCCGCTGGACCCACCGTGGGCCACGCATGCCGAACTACTGCATGGCGTGCTGTCGCCGCCCCGGTTCCTGCAGCTGATACGGCATTTCCTGCGAGAGGGCCGCAGCGGCCGACGCTGTCTGGTCCGGTCCCACCAGTTCTTTGCGGTGCAGTGTGCGCTGCAGGCACTAAGCACCCGCGACGCCAGCGGCCGTCGTACCGGCGGGCAGCTGTGCCTGGCAACCGGCAGCGGGCTGCAGCGCACGCGGCAGTGGCTGTTGCAGGCCATGCGTGCCGATGCGGCGTTCAGGCCGATTCGCGTGCTTCAGCCACTGACCCGGCTCACACCGCCCCCCGAGGACCGGCGCCAGCGGCCTGGTCCACTGCCTGCTGACCAGCTCACCGAGTTCCTGGCCGGCAGGGGTCCCTCGCTGCATGAGGTGCCGCTGCGCATCCTGCGTGGTTGGGCGCGCAGGACCAGGCTGCCCGACGCCGATGATGAGATGGCCGCCACCGACGACGACATCGTGCTGCTGGCGGATGCCGATTTCTGGGACAGCGATCCCGTCCTTCTGCGTCGTCTGCGCCGTTGCCTGCCGCAGGCGACCTGGCTGACGCTGGTGGCCGCACCGGTTACCGCACCGGTGCCGGGTCTGGATCCTGGCCCGAGGCTGTACGAGTATCCGCCCGAGCATGCCGTCGCCGATGGCGTGGTGGTGCAGGCATGGCGCGACGTCGGCCCGAAGCCCGAGGGGGATTCGCCCTCCCGACGCGTGGCCCAGGTCGCCACCGCCATCAGCCAGCATTTCCACGATCTGGTCCGGCTGGCGGAACGCGGCCTGCGCGCCGCGCTTCTGGTGAGAACGGTCCACCAGGCGTTGGACTACCAGCGCGCACTCGCGGTGGATGGGCGGTTGAAGACCCATGTGGCGGGCTTCGACAACCGCGGCCTGCCCATGGACCGCGGCTCGGAGCGCATCCCGCCGGAGGTGGAACTGGTGATCGCGCATGGTGAACTGCCGGCAACCCAGGATGCGCGATGGGCCGTGCTGTATGTGGATCGCGCCCTCACTGCACCGGAGCGGCTGCGCGCGGTGGGCATGATCAACGCGCCGCATCCCGACAAGCGCACCGCCATGCTGGTGGATTTCCACACCGACGACCGCCCGGCGGCGGCGCCGTCCGAGTGGCTGCCGTTACCGGTACAGGACAATCATCCGGCATTGGGCATACAGCGCCAACGCCTGCACAGCCTGCTGCCGGCCGATGGCGCCGAGGACTTCCACGCCTGTCGTGATTACCTCGTGCCCGACTGGGACATCGGCCCGCATGGTGATGACATCGACCTGCACCGGCACCGGCGCGACCTGCTGCATGGCCGGGTCACTGCATTCGGGCAGCGGCTGCAGGTGGCCATCTCGGCCGAGACCGCGCTGACCGGCGAGCCATCGCTGCTGGGCGGACAGTACCGCGCCCTGCTGCACCGGTTCTCACTACTACGCGATGCGGTGAGCCGGCTGGCACTGGAGGACGATCGCTTCAACGCCGAAGACCGAAGGGTGCGCCACTGGGCGCGCGAGCAGGCCGCGCAGGTGTGTGAGCAGCCGATCGATTACCAGCTGCTGGGTCCCCTCGAGCCGGTCGAGCCAACGGCGGCGCAGAGCGCCAACCAGCTGTACACCCGCCTGCGCCAGCGCCTGGAGGCAGGTGGGCTGGACGCTGATGCCGTGGAACGGGGCCGGACCACCTTGCGCCAGGTGCTGGTGGATTTCGGCACCGCACAGGCCCGGTTTGCCGCGTTGCAGGCGCTGGAGCCTGCGCTGGAGGACCCACCGCAGGCCGGTGACACGGACGCACCGTCCTCGCGCGGCCTGTTGGTGCTGCGCAGCCTGTTCGACACCACGCTGAACACAGAAATGTACGAGCAGCTGGGTCGCCGCATCGACGCGTTGGTCGCCATCGGGCAGCAACAACCGCTGCACCAGTTCGATGCGTACGTTCGGGACCGGCTTGAGCAGATGCTGCGCGGCCACCTGCGTGACCCGCAGCTGGCGGCCGTGGTGCACGCGGTGGTGCTGTGCGGACCGCACTGGCCGCGTCACGGCATGACAGGCGGCACGTAGGTCAGGGTCATGCCAAGCAGCCACAGCAGGCCCAGCACCAGCGGGATGTGCACCAGCAACTGGATGAAGGTGAAGCCTACGATATCCCGCGCCTTCAGCCCCAGCACGCCCAGCAGCGGCAGCATCCAGAACGGGTTGATCAGGTTGGGCAGGGCTTCGGCGGCGTTGTAGACCTGCACCGCCCAGCCCAGGTGCGCATGCAGTTCGTTGGCCGCCTGCATCACGTAGGGCGCTTCGATGATCCACTTGCCGCCACCGGAGGGCACGAAGAAGCCCAGCACCGCCGAGTAGATGCCCATCACCAGCGCGAAGGTGTCGGTGGTGGCGATGTGCACGAACACGGTGGAGAGCCGATGCGCCAGCGTTTCTCCGCCACTGCCAACGGCATGGGTAAGGATCATCGCGATGCCGCCGTACAGCGGGAACTGGATCAGCACGCCGGTGGTGCTGGGCACGGCCTTGGCCACGGCGTTGAGGAAGCTGCGCGGCCGCCAGTGCAGCAGCAGGCCCAGCGAAATGAACAGGAAGTTGTAGGTGTTGAGGTTGGCGATGGCGGTCACCACCGGCTTGCTGGCGAATTCGCTGAACAACCAGCCGAAGGCAAGCAGCGAGAGCAGCACGGTCAGCAGCGGGCTGTATTCCAGCCATTCGCCGGCGCGCGTGCGCGGCTGCAGCGGTTCCGGTTCGGCCTGCGCGGCCCCGGCGAAATCGCTGGCGGTGCGTGCGGTGGCTGGACCGGGGGCGGTCAGCCACGCGATCAGCAGCGAGACCAGGATCAACGCGGCGGTAAGCGCGATGGACTGCCACAGGAAGATGGTTTCGGTGAAAGGCAGCACGCCGGTGATTTCCACCAGGCCGGGCGGCATGCTGGCCGGGTTGGCCTGCAGTTGGGCGGCCGAGGAGCTCAGGCCCATCGCCCACACCGCGCCCAGGCCCAGGTAGGCCGAGGCGCCGGCGGCGCGGTAATCCATCTGCAGTTCCTGGCGGCGCGCCAGTGCACGTACCAGCAGCCCGCCGAACACCAGCGAAAAGCCCCAGCTGAGCAGCGAGGCCAGCATGCTGATCAGGCCCACGTACACCACCGCGCCCCGGCCGGTGCGCGGCACCCGCGCCAGTAGTTCGATGAAGCGCGCCACCACCGGGGCGGTGGCCACGGCATATCCGCCGATGACCACGAAGGCCATCTGCATGGTGAAGGGAATCAGGCTCCAGAAGCCGTCGCCGAACGCTTTGGCGGTGGCCTGCGGGGTGGCGCCGAAGCTCATGGCGGCCACTGCCACGATCACCACGCCGAGCACCGCGAACACATACGCGTCGGGAAACCATTTTTCCGCCCAGGCCGCCGACCGCAGCGCTGCGCGTGCCATCCAGCCGTCCCGTGCCGGCGCTGATGTGGTGCTGGCCATGCCCTACCCTCCCAGGTTCATTGGGGGGCAGTGTGCAGGAGGGGGACAAGGCTGTCAGTCACCTATTGGTAGCAACCCGATGTCACGAACGCGGCCGGACCGCGGCGTCACGACCAACGGTCGTGACGTACCGGCCAGGCGCCAGCGCGCACGGATCGGGTAGCGCCCGACCGTTGGTCGGGGGGCTCTCAGGCAGCAGCCAACGCTGCTGCGATCCCGGCGAACAACGCCGCGCCCACCCAGTTGTTGTGCAGGAACGCCTTGAAGCAGGGGTCGCGCTCACGCTTGCGCGCGATCCAGAATTCGTAGGCAATCAGCCCGGCAGCCACCGCCACGCCCAGCCAGTAGTAAAGACCCAGCCCGCCGCGCACGCCCACCAGCGCCATCGTGCCGAGGAACAGCGTGTACAGGATTCCCTGGATCACCAGGTCCAGGTCGCCGAACAGGATGGCGGTGGAATGCGAGCCCATCTTCAGGTCGTCGTCGCGATCGACCATGGCGTACCAGGTGTCGTACGCGGTAGACCACAGGATGTTAGCGCCATACAGCAGCCAGCCGATCACCGGCACTTCGCCCTGGATGGCGGCGAACGCCATCGGGATGCCCCAGCCGAAGGCCATGCCCAGGTACACCTGCGGCAGGTGGGTGTAGCGCTTGAGGTAGGGGTAGCTGGCGGCCAGGAAGATGCCGATGAAGCTCATGCCGATGGTCAGCGCGTTCAGGGTCAGCACCAGCGCGAACGCCACCAGCATCAACCCGGCGAACAACACCAGCGCCTCGCGGCCGGACACCCGGCCACTTGCCAGCGGGCGGTCCTTGGTGCGCTTCACGTGCGGGTCCAGCCAGCGGTCGGCGTAGTCGTTGATCACACAGCCGGCCGAACGCGTCAGCCATACCCCGGCGGTGAACACGAACAGGATCCACAGCGGCGGCAGCCCGCCGGCGGCCAGCCACAGCGCCCACCAGGTAGGCCACAGCAGCAGCAGGGTGCCGATCGGGCGATCGGCGCGCATCAGTTTCCAGTACTGGCCCCAGCGCGAGGGCGGTGCGCCCGCGGGGGCGTCAAAACGTTCGTAAGCCATGCGTAAAGGATACCGCCAAGGCCCCCGCCCCGGCGCCGGAAGCGCTGTTTCGCCCAAGGGGGCAGACCTGCGCCGCGTTTACGGATAGAATGCCCGTCCCGCACCGCCTCATGGCGCTGCGATGCCCACCCCGGCCCGCCGGTGGTGCGGCGGTTCTTCAAGATGCGCCCGTAGCTCAGCCGGATAGAGTAGTGGCTTCCGAAGCCATTGGTCGGGGGTTCGAATCCCTCCGGGCGCACCATCTTCTTTGCTTTCCCGTCAGTAGGTCCCGTCAAACGCGAAGATCGGCTTGCGCTGCTTCCACAGGCCGGCGGTGAAGTCCGGGAACTCCAGGGTCTGGAAGCTGTTGGCGATGGACTGCTCCGACAGCGGGGTGATCGCGCTCCAGGTGATGGCGTCGTAGATGTCGATCGGCATCGGGGCCTTGGCCTTCAGGGCTTCGACGAAGGCGTGGATCACGAACCAGTCCATGCCGCCGTGGCCCGCGCTGGCGGCGGTGTCGGCGTGCTGCTTCCACAGCGGGTGTTCGTACTGATCCTGGTAGGCCTTGAACGGTTCCCACTTGTGCGGAGGGCTGCGGCCTTCGATGTGGATGGACTGGTTCACGTCCATCCACAACCCCTTGGTGCCCTGCACGCGGAAGCCCATCGAGTACGGGCGCGGCAACGAGGTGTCGTGCTGCAGCAGGATGGTTTCACCGTTTTCGCAGGCCAGCGTGGTGGTGACGATGTCGCCGAGCTTGAAGTTCACCTTGGTGCTGGGGTGGGTGGTGCCGCCACTCTTGGCCACGGTGTACTCATGCAGGCCGCGCGCCTTGCTGGCGAACGCGTTGATATGGGTGAAACGGTTGCCGCGGTTGATGCCGGTGTACATGGCGCACGGGCCGATGCCGTGGCTGGGGTACAGCTCGCCGTTGCGGTCCACCGAATGCTGGGTGCGCCAGCGCGCTTCGGACCACGCATGCGGGCCGAATTCCACGCCACTGTCGTACGGCTGGGCGGGATCGCCGGAGTTGAACTTCACCCCGCGCAGGTCGTGCTGGTAGCCGGCCTGCAGGTGCACCAGTTCACCGAACAGGCCGTTGCGCACCATCTGCAGGGTCGCCATCACGTCGCGGCGGTAACAGACGTTTTCCAGCAGCATGTACGGGGTGCCGGTGGAGAGCTGGGTCTTGAGCACGTCCCAGTGGTCCTGCAGGGTGATGCCGGCGACCACTTCACAGCCCACCGCGATTTTGGCCTGCATGGCGGCGATCGCCATCGGCGCGTGGTACTCCCACGGCGTGGCGATGATCACGCCATCCAGGCCGCGCTGTTCGAGCAGGCGCTTCCATGCGTTGCGGTCGCCGTCCTGGCCGTAGGCGGTGGGCGCCTTCCTGCCGGCCTTGGCCACCATGTCCATGCCGCGCTTGAGCATGATCGGTTCAATGTCGCACAGCGCGACTACTTCCACGTCGTCGCGGCGGACCAGCTCCTTCAGCAGCACCTGGCCACGCATGCCGGTGCCGATCAGGCCCAGGCGCAGCGTGCGCCCGCGTGCCCAGGCCGGCGTTTCCGGCAGCAGGCTGGTGGCGGCCAGGGCCGCACCGGCGGCAATGAATTCCCTACGCTTCATGGAACGTTACTCCCTTTGGAAGCGCGCCGGCCGGGACCGGCGCGCTGGAACAATCAGAACTTGTAGCCGACCTGCAGACTGTAGCTGCGGCCGAAGATGCTGGCATAGTCACTGGAGTCACCCAGGAAACTGTTCGGGTCGTAGAACGGCAGGCGGTTGAACAGGTTCTTGACCGTGAAGCCCAGGCTCCAGTGGTCATCCGGGCGCCAGCCCACGCTCAGGTTGGCGGTCCACCACGACGGCACGCCATCGCACTGGGCCGGATTCACCGGCAGCGAGCCGGCGGTGCAGGTGTCCGGGTTGTTGTCTTCGGCATCGACGCGGTCCCACGCCCACTTGGTGCCGCCCACATAGTTGACGAAGAAGCTGGTGGTGACCTGCTTGTAGGACCAGTCGGCGTTGAACGTGGCACGCATGCGCGGGTTGCCGTAGTAACCGATGGTGTTGCCGTAGTACCAGCGATCGGTGTCGTCGATGTAGGCCTCCTTGCGGCGCGCGATGGTGGCGGCCACGCCGATGTTCAGCGCGCCCCACTCACCGAGCATGAAGCGACCGCGCGCGTCGATGTCGAAACCGTCCACCAGGGTGCGGCCCTGGTTCTTGTACTGGCCCACCACGGCCGCCACGTTGCCCACGCTGTAGCCGGGCAACGCGCCCGGGCAGCTCACGCCGCTGGCCGGGTCGGCGCACATCTGCGCAAGCGCAGCCTCGGCCGCCCGATCGGAGTCGCTGATCGGGTTGCGGGTCATCGACAGGATGTCCTGTTCCTTGCTGTAGTCCGGCGCGGCGATCTCGTTGCGGCGGTAGATGAACCAGTAGTCGGCCGAGATCGACATCCAGCTCGCCGGCTCATAGACGAAACCCAGCGTGGATATCTTGGCCTTCTCCGGCTTCAGGTCCTGGTTGGGCTGGGTCATGCGCGCCACGGTACGGCTGCAGTCGGCGTTGAGCAGCGAGTTGCCCAGGTCCACGTCGCCCGGGCGCCTGGACTGGCGCAGCAGGTTGGCGATGGCATTGGTTTCATCGCAGCGGATGTCATCCTCGAAGCCACCGAGCTGGGCGAACACGCCGCCGGTGCCCGCTTCGGCCAGGCTGGGCGCTCGAAAGCCTTCGGAATAGGTACCGCGCAGCAGCAGTTGCGGCAGCACCTGGTACTTCAGGCCGATCTTCGGGGCCAGGTTGGCGCTGAAGTTGGGGTACTTGTCCACGCGCAGCGCCGCATCCAGTTCCAGCTTGTCGGTGAGCGGGGCCACGGCCTCGGCAAACAGCGCGTAGGTGTTGCGCTTGCCGTCGAACCACGAGCCACCCTGCTGGGTGATCAGGCCGTTGGCGGCGTCTTCGTTGCCCGGGGTGTAGAAGGTTTCGCGGGTGGCATTGAAGCCGAACGCGGCGCGCACGTCGCCGGCCGGCATGCTGAAGAGCGGGCCTTCGATCTTGCCGTCCAACGTATGCAGGCGCGTCCACGACTGGATGTCGAAGGTGGGGTATGCCTCGCGGATCAGCTTGGCGTTGGCGTCACTGATGACGCCGAACTGGTAGGCCGGATTGTCGGAGATGATCACCCGCCCGGTGCCCGGGTCGATGGTGTAGGGTCCAAACGCGCGCTCGAAGCCTTCCAGGTTCACGTTGACGGTCTGGTAGGTGACCGAATGGCTTCCGGCGGTGGCGAACGCGGTTTCCCAGTTCCAGTCGTCGCCCAGGGCACCGCGCAGGCCGGCCAGCACCCGGTAGCTCTGGTCGGTGTTGCGCTGGCCGAAGTGGCCATCGCCTACATCCTGCATCAGGTAGTTCAGGCCCACCACGCCGCCCATGAGCGCCTTCAGTTCCGGGCTGGCCAGGTTGTAGACGTTGTTCGGTCCCAGATACGGGGTGCGGAACTGGTTGACCACGTTGCCGGTGTTGCGCGAGTACCAGCTGGACGGATTGCCGGTCGTGGTGTTGTAGGCAGAGGGCGTACCACCGTTGGCAGTCAGGTCGATATCGGTGTAAGTGACCTCGGCGAACGCCTCGGTGCTGTCGCCGATCAGGAAGTGCGAGCTGATGTACGCCGTGGCGCGCTCGGTCTTCGCACCCGCGTCGACTTCGCGGTTCATCCATTGTTCCCACGCGCAGCTCGTGCCGGCGGCCTGGGTGATGGGAGTGGTGCAGCCGGGCGCCGCTTCCTGGCGGCGCGCGTTGGTCACCGGATCAAACGCGAAGTAGGTGCCCGGGTTGAACTCACCCGGTCGGCTGCCGACGCCCAGGCGGAAGTTGCTGATGTAGTTGGGGTTGTTGACGTAGAACTGGCTGGGCCGCTTGTCGTAGAAGTCGCTGATCGGAATCGCGTTGCGGCGATACAGGTTCACGGAGGCGTAGACGTTGTATCGGTCTTCGTCCAGGTCGCCGAAGCCGGCGGTGATGCTGCCCTGCTGCTCGCCGTAGGAATCGATGCGCGAGGACTTGTCGGCGGTGATGTTGATCTCCGCGCCCTGGTAGGAGCGTTTGGTGATCACGTTGATCACGCCGGCCACCGCGTCGGTGCCGTACACGGCCGAGGCGCCGTCGGTCAGCACTTCCATGCGTTCGATGGCAGCGGCCGGAATGGCGTCGATGTTGACGAACTGGGTCTGGAACCCGGCCGGCGCACCGTAGTACGACAGCCGCCGGCCGTTGAGCAGCACCAGCGTGCCCTGCGCGCCCAGGCCGCGCAGGTTCGCCTGCGAAGCGCCGTCGGAACCGGTGAACAGCGAGCGCGAATCCTGCTGGCCCGGGCGCGCGGCGGGCAGGTTGTCGAGCACCTGCAGCAGCGTACGCGCGCCCATGTTCTCGATGTCCTGCTTGCTGATCACCTGCACCGGCGAGGAGGTTTCCACATCGCTGCGGCGGATGTTGGAGCCGGTGACCTGCACGCGCGCCAGTTCGGTGGCGTTGGCTTTTGCCTTGGCATCAACGGCCGTGTCGTCGTCCTGGGCAAACGCCGGACCGGTGACGGCCAGGGCAAGCCCCAGCGCGACGGACAAGGGTGTAGCGGGGATGCGGCGATGGCGATGGCGTTCGTTCAACATCTTTGGCTCCTTGTGCTTCCGCAGCGTGGGGCTGCCTGGGTGGGTTTTTTCGGCAACAGTCACCCGCACCACGGCCGGCGGGCCGTAGTCGGGAAACGGTGGGGAATTCTGTTTTTCGGTACGTCCCTGGGTTACGGCGACACGATGGTGGCGGTATCGCCCTCCTGTCCGATCAGTGCGGCGTTGGCCCAGTTGCCACACACCTGTGCGGGCTGCGTGCCTTGTGCGCCCAGCGTGCGCAGGCTCAGGCGCTGCAGGCCGCGGATATCCAGTTCGGGCTTGACCACGCCCGGTGCCTTCACCAGGCCGCTGTCATAGAGCAGGCGGTCATCGCCCCAGACCTGGAACTGCATGCCGCCGGCGCTGCGGCACGCATCGTCGATGCCCAGGTCCGCGCGCAGCAGGCGCCACTGGCCCTGCAGCTGCAGGTCGATGCGGCTGGCTGGGCCCACGCCCAGGCCACGGCGGAACAGCAGGCCGTTCATGCGCATGGGTTGGCCGCCCTGGAAGGCGAGGTCGGCGCGCACCTGTGCGTTGGCCGCGGCCGGCAAGGTCAGTTCGGACAGGTAGCGCTGCTGCGCCGGGCGCTCTGCAACCTGGTGTTCCAGGATCTGGAACGTGGACAGGGTGATCGGACCGACATCACGCGGTTGCAGTGCATCCACCGCACGCGCGACGTTGCCCTGCGCCGCAGTGACCATCGGGTCGCTGCCGGCGGCCCCATCACCGTCCGGGTTCTGCACGCTGAGCACGCGGAAGCGCAGCAGGCGGCCGGCACGGGCGGGGAAGTCGATCTGCTGCAGGTCCTGCTTCAGCGCCAGGCGGCCGCGCTTGATCGGCTCGCCCCATTCGCCATTGGTGTCGGCCAGGTAGATCTCGTAGTCGCGGATCTGCCCGCTCTTCCAGTGCTGGTCATTGCGGGGTGCCAGTGCGATGCCGTCGATCAGGCGGCGCTCGCCGAAGCCGATCACCCATTCGTGGGCGCCGGTGCGCACGGCCTGGTTGCGCACGGTGCGGAACCAGGTGGCCGGGTCATCGTCGAATGCCTTTTCCAGTTCGTAGCCGCGCTCTTCGGCCGGGCGGTTGACCACCAGCAGGCTGTCGGCCGGCAATGCGCGGCCCAACACCGGTGCGGCGGGGAACACATCATCGGCAGCTGCCGGTGCCTGTGCGATATCGAGCTGGAAGGCCAGCGGCTGGCGGATATCGGTGGGTACGGTACGAACATGCACGGTGCCGCGGCGTTCGCCTGCATCGAAGTACCAGCCTTCCGGCGCGACCTGCCACGCGGCGGCATCTGTGAGCATCGGCAGCGCGCGGCCATCAAGAATTACCGCTGCCGGCTTCTGCCGGCTGAGTACGCGCAGCGCGTAGCGGCGCTGTGCCAGCTGCCCCTGGTACTGGCCGCGCACGCCATCGATGTTCACCTGCACCCGGCCACTGCCCTGCGCCGGGGCCTGCATGGTGACCTGCTGCTGGCTGGATTCGCCCTTCTCGTAGCGGCGCGTGTTGCCGTCGTCTTCGTACAGCGTGTACTGCGAGCTGCCCTGCGGGTAGAGGTCGAAGGTGACCTCATCCAGCGGTTTCTGGCCGTCGTACAGCATCTCCGGATACATCGGCACGATGGCACCGGCCCGCACGAACACGGGGATTGTTGCCAGATCGACCGGGCGGTCCAGCTGACGGCCTTCGGCACCGGCCTGCAGCGCGCGGCCGTCCCAGTAATCGATCCAGCGGCCCTGCGGCAGGTGGATGTCGCGGCGCCAGCCACGGCTGGCGGCCTGGCTGCGGTACACCGGCGCCACGAGCAGGTCGCGGCCGAGCAGGAACTGGTACTTCCAGGTTTCGTTCCAGGCGTTGGGGTCCTGCGGGTAATCCCACATCAGCGCGCGCAGGATCGGCGCGCCGGTCGTCGCCGCGTCGTGTGCCAGCCCGTACATGTACGGGGTCATGCGCATTTTAAGCTTGAGGTAATCGCGGTTGACGCTGCGGTAGGGCTCGTCGAACCACCACGGGTGCTTGCGCGCGCTGCCCGACCAGCCCGACATGCCCATCAGCACCGGGGTGAAGCTCTTCCACTGAAGGTCGCGGGTGAACGTTTCGGCGCTGCCGCCGAAGATCGCATCCACATCGCCACTGGCGTAGGCCATGCCCGAAAGGCCCGATCCGACCAGGGTGGGAATGTGCCAGCGGATGTAATCCCAACTGCTGCTCTGGTCGCCGGTCCAGGCGACCGCATAGCGCTGGATGCCGGCCCAGCCCATCACCGTCCACAGGAACGGGCGCGAATCGGAGTTGTGCAGGATGCCGTTGAACGCGGACTGGTTGGCATCCATCGCGAACTGGTAGCCCTTGCCGGTCCAGGCCACGTCCAGCTTCTGCACGCGGCTGCCGGCGGTGCCGACTTCCCAGGCGATCTTGTCCACGCCGTTCTCGGTCCACAGCCCGGTCTTGAAGCCGTAGCCAGCCAGGCCCTTCACCGTTTCCGGCAGGGCCTTGTAGCCGCAGCCGTAGCCGTCGTTGGGCAGGATCCAGCCGCCGGGCATGTCGTGCTCGCGGTACTGTTTTGCCACGCTGTCGACCACGTCCGGGGTGGTGCCGGTGGGGCCATCGCTCCAGCCTTCGGGCACGCTGCCGGGCTTCTTGATGTTGTCGCCATCGTTGTAGCAGTCGGCATCGCCGTACGAGAACGCCCAGCGCGGCAGCAATGCGGCGCGCCCGGTCAGTGCGGTGTAGCGGTCCAGCAGCGCGGGCAGGCCGGCGCCGACGAAGTAATAGGCATCGAAGCGGTCTTCGCGGTGCAGCAGCGTGGCCTGGTCGGCCTGGCGCAGGTCGTAGCTGCCATCGCTCCAGGTGTTGCGCAGCATGCCCCAGCCGCGTGAGCTGAGCAGCATCGGCGCGGGGTTGGGGCGGTCGCCCTCTTCCCAGCCACCGGAGTAGGAAACCTCCAGCTCACGCCCCTTGAAAGCGAAGCGGCCGTTCTGCTGGCCACCGCCGACGAACTGTTCGTCGGCCTGGCTGCTCAGCACCTGCACGCTCTGTGCGGTATCCAGGTCCAGCGGCTGCAGTTCGCGCCACAGCGGCACGTCCTTGCCGGCCTCGCGCCGGTCCAGTGCCAGGCGCAGCGGCTGGCGCTGGATGTGCAGCACCAACGCGTCGGTGCGGATGCGCACCTCGTTGCCGTCTTCCTCCAGCTGGAATGGCACGGCCGCAGTGGCCTGCGGCAGCACGATGGGGGCGGCCTTGTCGCCGGCCGGCAGCAGTTTGCCGGTGCGGCTGGCCTGCACGCGCAACAGGTCGGGGCGCAGCAGGTCCACGCGCACGGTCATGCCGTTATCGGTGGTCAGCGTCCAGGCAGTGGCCGACGCGGCCGGCTCGGCACGTAGTGCGCTCAGGTTGCCCAACGGCGCTGCCAGCGCCGGTGTCGCCGCCAGCAGCGACAGAAGAGAGATGGCCAGTACGGTGCGTCGACAACGGGTAACCACTTCGCCCCCAAAGCCCGCGTTCGGCGGGTGTCCGAAACCAGTGCGGCCGACTATGGGGCAGGCTATCGAAAGATGTCAAGAAATTGAAAAGAAAAAAGATTAGGAATTCTATCAAAACGAAAGATGATGCAAAGCACCACTTTCCTTCTGCCAGCTGAATGCGCTAATTTTTTCGTTGCAGTCCGCGCAGATAGACGCGATCAATTGCGCAAGAACCGACATCAATAGTGAAGACTGTGACCCGGATATCTTATTTTAATCTTTCGATATTTGACATTTCGAAAGAAAACGCTGATCGTGCGGTCGCCCAACAGGAATAGCGAATGGACGTCACTCTGCTCCCCGATATGCCCGCCTGGCAGCGCCTGGGTGGCGCGCACACCGCAGAAGAGATCGCGCAGCAACCCGCCCTGTGGTCGGCATTGGCCGACGTGCTGGAGGTCGCCCGCGAGCGCATCGATGCGTTCCTGGGTGACGCGCTGCGCCAGCCGGGCCAGCGGGTCATCTTCACCGGCGCCGGCAGTTCGGGCTTCATCGCCGAGATGGTCGCCGACCAGATCAATGCGCAGTGGCCGGCAGACGTCCGCGCCATCCACACCACCAGCCTGCTCACCCACCCGGCGCTGTACCTGCAGCGCGACCGCCCGACCCTGCTGGTGTCGTTCGGGCGCAGCGGCTCCAGCCCGGAAAGCGTGGCGGCGGTGGACCTGGTGCGGGCGCAGGTGGACGACGCGCGCTTCCTGGACATCACCTGCAATGCCGATGGCGCGTTGGCACAGCGCGGCCAAGGCCGCAGCGACACGCTGTCGCTGCTGATGCCGCCGGCCAGCTGCGACCGCGCCTTTGCCATGACCAGCAGCCTGAGCTGCATGCTGCTGGCCGCGTTGAGCGTGTTCGATGGCGCGCCGTGGGCCGAGCGCATCGCGCGCCTGCGCAGCCTGGCCGAGCGCGGTACACAGGCCGTAAACAACTGGGACGCCCCGGTCGCAGCGCTCGCGCGTACCGATATCTCGCGGGTGATCTACCTGGGCAGTGGCCCGCTGGAAGCGACCGCGCGCGAAGCGGCGCTGAAAGTGCTGGAACTCACTGCCGGCCGGGTGCTGGCGCTGGCCAACACCCCGCTTGGGTTCCGCCACGGGCCGAAATCCACGCTCAATGGCACCACGCTGGTGGTGGTGCTGCGCAGCGCGCAGCCGCTGGCGCGACGCTACGAGCAGGACCTGCTGGAAGAGCTGCGCCGCGATGGCATCGCCGCCCGCGTGATCTCGGTCGGCCCGGCCGGCAGCGACAGTGCCGACGGCGATTTCCTGCTGCAGGTACCTGCCCTGCCCGATCCGTGGCTGGCCCCGCTGTGGCTGGTGATGGCGCAGTGCTTCGCGCTGCAGCGTTCGGCCGTGCTCGGCCTGACCCCGGACAACCCCTTCCCGGATGGCACGGTCAACCGCGTGGTGCAGGGCGTGACGATCCACGACCATGGCTGAGCAGCGCATGCAGACCTGGTACGGCATTGATATCGGCGGCACCAAGATTGAACTGGTGGCCTGCGACGCTGCGCTGAACGTGCATTATCGCCAGCGCGTGGCGACGCCCACGAATGACTACGCCGCCTTCGTGGCGGCGGTCGGCCAGCTGGTGGATGACGCCGATGCAGCCGTTGGCACGCGTGCGGTCGCGGTAGGCCTGGGCCTGCCCGGCGTGCGCGATCGGGACAGCGGCCGCCAGTTGAGCGCCAACGTGCCCGCGCTGAGCGGCCACACGGTGGGGCATGACCTGGAAGCACGGCTGCAGCGCCCGCTGGCACTGGGTAACGACCTGCAGTGTTTTGCCCTTTCCGAAGCGCACGACGGCGCCGCCGCCGGCTACCCCAGCATGTTCGGGGTGATCCTCGGCACCGGCGCGGGCGGTGGCTACTGCCTGGGCGGAAAGCTCGTCGCGGGCAACAACGGCATTGCCGGTGAGTGGGGCCACTGGAGCCTGCCGGCCACGCTGCAGCTGCGCCATGACCTGCCGCTGCTGGACTGCGGCTGCGGGCTGCGCGGCTGCCTAGAGCGCTATGTCTCCGGCAGCGGCCTGGCGTTGATCCATGAACGCCATGGCGGCCTGGCCTGCGACGCCACCGCCGTGGTGGAGCAGGCGCAGGCCGGCGATCCGATCGCGCTGCAGGCGCTGGCCATCCACCGCGACCTTCTCGGCTACAGCTTCGCCAGCCTGATCCTGGCGCTGGACCCGCACGTGATCGTGCTGGGGGGCGGGCTGTCGAAACTGGAGCAGCTGTACCGCGACCTGCCTGCCGCCATTGCGCCCTACCTGTTCAACGGGGTGCGCGTACCGCCGATCCTGCCGCCAGCCTTCGGCGATGCCGGCGGTGCACGCGGCGCGGCGCTGCTGGCGCGCCAGCACCATCCCGCGCCCTGAACCCCTTCTTTCCGTTCCGCTGCACCTGGAGTGTTGCCATGTCTGCCGTCCAATCGTTGATCGCCGCCCATCGCCAGGGCCAGCCCGTTGGCCTGTACAGCGTGTGCTGCAGCAACGAGCAGGTGCTGCTGGCCGCCATGCAGGTCGCGCGCGAACACGACACGGTGCTGCTGATCGAAGCCACCTCCAACCAGGTGGACCAGTTCGGCGGCTACACCGGCATGACCCCGCCGCAGTACCGCGATTACGTGCTGCAGCTGGCGCGAAGCCAGGGCTTCCCGGCGGAGCGGCTGATCCTGGGCGGCGACCATCTCGGCCCGAACGCCTGGCAGAAGGGGCCGGCCGACGTTGCGATGGCCAGCGCGCGCACGCTGGTTGCCGCCTACGTGGCCGCCGGCTTCCACAAGATCCACCTGGACTGCAGCATGTCCTGCGCCGATGACCCGACCCCGCTGCCGGATGCGGTCGTGGCCGCGCGCTCGGCTGAACTGGCGCGCATTGCCGAACGCACGGCCGCGGAGAACGGGCTGCCGCCACCGGTCTACGTGATCGGTACCGAAGTGCCTGTTCCCGGTGGCGAAGCCTCCCTGGAAGGTGGCTTGGCCGTGACCACGCCCACCGCTGCCGCCGTCACGCTGGCGATTCACCGCGAGGCATTTTCCGCACCGGACCTCTTGCCGGCCTGGGAGCGGGTGATCGCCATGGTGGTGCAGCCCGGCGTGGATTTCGACCACAGCAGCGTGCACCACTATGACCCGGCCGCCGCCCGCGAGCTCTCGGCGTTCGTGGAAACCCAGCCGCGCATCGTGTTCGAAGCCCATTCCACCGATTACCAGACCGAAGCCGGCCTGCATGCGCTGGTGCGCGACCACTTCGCCATCCTCAAGGTGGGCCCGGCGGCGACCTACGCGTTCCGCGAGGCGGTGTTCGCGCTGGCGATGATCGAACGCGAGCTCCTTCCCGGTGCGGAAGCGTCACGGATCATCGAGGTCCTGGACCGCTGCATGCTCGACAAGCCGGCCAGCTGGGCCAGCTACTACCAGGGCGATGCGCACGAACAGCGCCTGCTGCGCGCCTATTCCCTGAGCGACCGCAGCCGCTACTACTGGGGCGAACCGGCCGTGCAGGCCGCGCTGACCACCTTGGTCGACAACCTCACCCGCCAGGCACCCCCGCTCATGCTGCTCAGCCAGTACCTGCCCGAACAGCTGCGCGCGGTGCAGGCAGGTGAGCTGGCGGCCGAACCGCTGGCGCTGATCCGGCACAAGGTGGGCCTGCGCCTGGCGGAATACGCCCGGGCTTGCGCTCGCAATGCGTTCGGCGCGGATAACGAAGCTTTTTCTGCCACGGAGCTTTCGGAACGGTAAGCTTCGGCTTTCCTTCCGAACGGAATCGCCCCATGCGCAACACACGGCAGCGCCGCCAACAGATCCTGCAGTTGCTGGTCGAACACGGCAACGTGCAGGTCAGCGAACTGGTGGAGCGCTTCGGCGTCTCGGCGGTGACCATCCGCGCCGACCTGACCCACATCGAAGCGCAGGGCCTGGCCACGCGTACCCACGGCGGCGCCACCCTGGTGCGCAAGCCACCGCTGGAGCAGGACATCCATGAAAAAGACACGTTGAACCTGCCGCTGAAAGACAGCATCGGCGCGCATGCCGCGCGGCTGGTGCGCGCTGGCGACAACATCATCATCGATTCCGGTTCCACCACCATGACGCTGGCGCGCCACCTGCGCGAACACCGCGACGTGACGGTGATGACCAACGGGCTGAACATCGCCTGGGAGCTGGCCAATGCACCGGGCGTGGAACTGCTGCTCACCGGGGGCCTGCTGCGCAAGCAGTCACTGTCGCTGCAGGGCAGCCAGGCCGAGGCCAGCCTCAATACCTACAGTTTCGACACCCTGTTCCTGGGCGTGGACGGGCTGGACCTGCAGTTCGGGCTCACCACCCACCATGAAGCCGAGGCCCGCCTCAACCACCGCATGGTGGAGCGCGCACGGCGCGTGGTGGTGCTCACCGACGCCTCCAAGTTCGGCCACGTCAGCCTGCACCGCATCGCCCGCCTGGACCAGGTCCATACCATCATCACCGACGCCAGCATCGATGCGGAGTACCTGGAAGGGCTGCAGAAGCTGGGCATCGAAGTGATCATTGCCGAGTCGCCGCCTTGAACCCGGTTTCCACCCTGCATGGCCGCGTGCTGACCCCGTCCGGGTGGGTGCGCGGCGACATAGCGTTTGGCCAGCGCATCGTGTCGATCAGCAGCGACCACGCTGACCCGCGTGGCGATGACGAGGTGCCGCTGATCCTGCCCGGCTTCATCGACCTGCATGTGCATGGCGGTGCCGGGGTGGACATCATGCAGGGCGGAAATACCGCGCAGACGGTGGCACGCGCGCACGCGCGGCATGGCACCACCGCGCTGCTGGGCACCACCATGACCGCGGAGACAGGCGACATCGTGCGTGCGCTGCAGGGCCTGTCCACCGCGATTGCGCAGCGCGATACCGGCATGGCGCGCGTGCTGGGCGTTCACCTGGAAGGCCCGTTCATCAGCGCCGAGCGCCTGGGTGCGCAGCCGCCGCTGGTGGTGGAAGCCACGCTGGAGGATGTGCGCCGCCTGCACGCCATCGCACCGATCAAGGTGCTGACCCTGGCACCGGAAATCGGCCAGCACCTTGCATTGATCCCCGCATTGAACGCGCTCGGCATCCGCGTGCAGCTGGGACACAGCGCAGGCAGTTACGAGCAGGGCGTGGCCGCGCTGGAGGCAGGCGCCGCCGGCTTCACCCATCTGTTCAACGGCATGACCGGCGTGGACCACTACCACCCCGGTATCGCCACGGCGGCGCTGGCGCATGCCGAGTACGCCGAACTCATTCCCGACCTCCAGCACGTGCACCCCGGCGCGATCCGCACCGCGCTGCGCGCGATTCCGCGCCTGTACTGCGTGACCGACGCCACCGCGGCCACCGGCATGCCCGATGGCGAGTACGCGCTCGGCGTGCAGCGCGTGCACAAGTGCCTGGGCTGCGTGCGCCTGGAAAGTGGCTCGCTGGCCGGCAGCGCGCTGACCATGGACCAGGCACTGCGCAACCTGGTTGCGCTGGGTCTGGCGCTGGATGACGCATCCAACCGCGTTTCACGCTACCCCGCCGACTATCTGGGCCTGGATGACCGCGGCCGCCTGCAACGGGGCGCGTGGGCGGACCTGGTCGTGCTCAACCATGACCTGCGCGTGCAGCAGGTAGTGGTGGAAGGCGAACGCATCACGCTTGACTGAGTGATTCCGCGCCCCGTGCGGCGCGTTCCAACGTAGACAGGACCGCACCATGAACGACGCTTCCGCCGTGATGCCCGTGCCCGCTTCCGCCAACGCGCCGCGTTGGCCGGTGCGCTATCTGCTCTTCATCGGCGGCATGGGCGGCCTGCTCTACGGCATCGACATCGGCATCATCGCCGGCGCCCTGCCTTACCTCGAGGCTACGGCCACTGCCAGCTGGCACCTGACCACCCAGCAGCTTGGCTTCGTGGTGGCTGCGGTGCTGCTGGGCAGCGTGCTGTCCTCGCTGTTTGCCGGCGCCGTGGCCGACCTGATCGGCCGGCGCGGCGCGATGGTGCTGGCCGGCGTGTTGTTCACCGCCAGCATTCCGGTGATGGCGCTGTCCGAAGGCTATGGACCGCTGTTGATGGGGCGCCTGCTGCAGGGCATCAGCGGCGGCCTGATCGGCGTGGTGGTGCCGCTGTACCTCGCCGAAGTGTTGAGTCCCGAACGGCGCGGGCGTGGCGCGGCGATGTTCCAGCTGCTGCTCACCATCGGGCTGGTACTGGCGGCGGTGATCGGGCTGTATCACGCCCACAGCGTGGACGCCGCCACTGCCGCCGTGCGCCACCTGCCGGGCGAGGAGCAGCAGCGCCTGTTGTTCGCGGTGAAGGATCACGCCTGGCGCACCATCTTCTGGAGTTGCCTGCTGCCCGGGTTGGTGTTCACCGGCGGCGCGTTGCTGATCAGCGAATCGCCCCGCTGGCTGGTGCGGCGCGGCCGCATTGAGAAAGCACGCAGCGCCCTGCAGCGCACGGTGGCGCCGGCGGAGGTGGAAGCCACGCTGGCGCGCATGCAGGCACCCGATGCACCGGCCAGCGATGGCAGCCCGGCCAGGCGCGATCCGCTGCTGAGCCGCCGCTATGTGTGGCCCTTCGTGCTGGCCTGCCTGGTGCTGGCCTTCACCCAGGCGACCGGCATCAATTCGGTACTGGCCTATGCGGTGAACATCCTCCACCAGGCCGGGCTACCCGGCGCGGTGGCCAACTGGGCCGATGTCTCCATCAAGCTGCTCAATGCGCTGATGACCATCGTCGCGCTGGTGCTGGTGGATCGCAAGGGCCGCAAGTTCCTGTTGATGCTGGGCACCGGCGGCATCACCATCGCGCTGCTGGGCGCCGCGCTGCTGTTCGTTCGCAGCGAACACGGGCGGTTGGATGTACAGCCCGCGCTGCAGCAGCAGGTGTACGGGCAGTCGCTGTCGCTGCCGATGGATGCCGCACAGTGGCGCCGGCTGGATGGCAACGCCGACGGTCAGCCGCTGCAGCTCACGGTGTCCTACGCCTACGGCGGCTTCAGCAACGTGCGTTCGCTGCGCAGCGACAACCCCATCGACGCCACGCTGCAGATCCGCCGCGAAGACGCGGTGTCGGCTGACAGCGTGATCGGCGCGTTCTTCCGCCGCCTCAACCTCAACCCGTTCCCGGATCCGGCCGCCGCCGTGCAGGCGCCGCTGGTGATCGAGCGCGCGGTCATCGGCCCGGTGCCCTCGCCCACGCACGGCTGGCTGGTGGCCGGCTGCATCCTGCTGTTCGTGGCGTTCTTCGCGGTGGGCCCGGGCGTCTGCGTGTGGCTTGCGCTGTCGGAGCTGATGCCTACCCGCATCCGCTCCAACGGCATGAGCATCGCGCTGCTGATCAACCAGTTCGTATCCACGGTGATCGCGGCGATCTTCCTGCCCACGGTGGGCCACCACGGCTACGCCAGCATGTTCTTCTTCTGGGCCGGCTGCACGCTGCTGTACTTCCTGGTGGCCGCGTTCCTGCTGCCGGAAACCAAGGGCAAGACGCTGGAGGAGATCGAAGCGCGGTTCCGCTAGACAGCGCTACGGTCGCCCGGTGATCCGGGTAACCAGCGCGGTGGCTTCGTCCGCCTCAAGGCCCGAGGTCATCATGCTCTCGCCGAAGGGGCCGCTGAGGTTCGCCCGGGAGATCGGTTCGCCATCGACGGTGAGCACCATCGTCCGTCCGACCAGGCGCTCGGTGGCGCTGTGGATGCGAGGCGCGGCGGCGTCGGTGAACGCGTAGTACACGTTGGCCTTTCCGTCCTCGTTGACCACCTGGCGCACGCTGGCAATCGCGCCGGTCGTGAACACGGGCGGGTTGGCCAGCTTGACGGTCTCCCCGTGTGCGAAGCGGACCTCGACGCCCGGCTCGCCGACCTCCGCGACCGGGCGCATTTCGATGCGTACATCGGCGAGCGGCGGGTTGCCCTGCGCTGCAGGGTTCAACGCCGCGCCGTTGTGCTGGTTGCATGCCGTGACCAGCAGCAGGCTCGCTGCCGCCAGGCTCCATCGCCATCCGTTGCGCATTGCCGTACTCCCATTGTTTGAAGCATTGTTGCCCGAACCGGAGCCGTCAGCGCAACTTCCTGAGCCGGAACGCCACCACGACCTGCAGTACGCCGTAGATCAGGCTGCCGATGCCGATCCACAGCGTGGTCACCGCCACCCCGCCGAGCGGGTTGCCGAACATCATGACGCCCAGCACGATGGCCAGCAGGCCGCTGACGATCAGCAGCCATTCGCCTTCTATCTGCCTGCGTACGCGGATGGCGAACACGATGCGGTACACACCGGCCAGGATCAGCCAGATCGCCAGCAGCAGCACCAGCACCTTGGCGGTCACCAGCGGGTTGATCACCGCCAGCGCGCCAAAACCGATCGAGGCCAGCGCGTAGACCAATGCCCAGCCGCGCGGCGCGCCGCTGTTGCCGCTGAATACCGCGAACAGGCTGACCAGGCCTTCTACCAGCGCCATGACCCCGATGGCCCAGGCGAGCCCGGCGGCGGCGGACAGCGGCCGGACGATGGCGATCAGGCCGAAGCCGATCGCGATCAGGCCATACAGCAGCACCACCCACCAGCTGCGGCCCACCAGCGACAACAGCGACGTAGTGCGCAGTTCCGGAGCCTGGCTCATGACGGTGTTCCTGGGAGGAGGGTCAACCGCGATGCTAGGCCCACGCCCTGTGCAGGCCATGGCAAGGTGTCACGGCGCCCGGGCGCAGACCCACAGCATGGCCTCCTGCAGGCCGGACCGGCGCAGCGCCCTCACGGCCGCGTCCAGGGTGGCGCCGGTGGTCATCACATCGTCCACGAGGGTCAGCCGGGACGGCGGGGTGGCCCGCACGGCGAAGGCCCCTTTGAGGTTCTGGCGGCGTGCATCCGCGTCCAGCGTGGACTGGGCCAGGGTCGCCCGGCTGCGGCACAGCCCGGTCCAGAGCGGCAACTGGAGCTCCCGCGCCAACGGGCGGGCCAGTTCCCGGGCCTGGTCGTAGCCCCGCTCGCGAAGCCGGCGCCCATGCAGCGGCATCGGCAGCAGCGGGTGCTGCGCGAAGTCCGGCACGGCGTGCAGCATCAGCTGCGAGAGCAGCCGCCCTGCGGCCAGGTCCTGGTGGAACTTGAAGCGCAGCACCAGCCGGTCGATCGGCGGCGCATACAGGAAGGTCGCCGCCGCGCCGGCCTGCCGCGGCGGCTCGGCCAGGCAGGCACCGCACACCTTGGCCGGTTCATCGGGCGGCAGCGGCAGCGCGCACAACGGGCAGGCATGGTCGTTCCACGGAAGCTCGGCGTAGCAGGCGGCACACAGATCCAGCCCGTCATTTCCCGGATTGGCGCAGACCAGGCAGCGCAGCGGCAGGCAGTGATGCCCCAACCACCCCAGCACATCGTAAACTTTGCGAAAGTTCATATGGTTGACAGCCTCCTTCAACCTCACCAGACTGCCGCCCCTTCGTTCTCCAATCTGTCAGGACACTCCCATGGCTTCTGTCATCCGCCACGACTGGCACCCCGAGGAGCTGCTGGCGCTGTTCGAGCTGCCCTTCCCGGAGCTGCTGCACCGGGCGGCGGGCGTGCACCGGGAGCACTTTGATCCCGCCGAGGTGCAGGTCTCGACCCTGCTCTCGGTCAAGACCGGCGGCTGCCCGGAGGACTGCGCGTACTGCCCGCAGGCCCAGCGCTACGACACCGGGGTGAGCGCACAGAAGCTGATGGCCACCGACGACGTGGTCGCCAAGGCCCGCCAGGCCAAGGCGGCCGGGGCGTCGCGGTTCTGCATGGGCGCGGCGTGGCGGTCGCCCAAGGACCGCGACATCCCCAAGGTGGCGGCGATGATCCGCGAGGTGAAGGCACTTGGGCTGGAAACCTGCGCCACGCTGGGCATGCTCGACGGCGCGCAGGCCGTGGCCCTGCGCGAGGCCGGGCTGGACTACTACAACCATAACCTGGACACCGCGCCGGATTACTACGACTCGATCATCCACACCCGCCAGTACCAGGACCGGCTGGATACGCTGGAACACGTGCGCGAGGCCGGGCTGAAGACCTGCTGCGGCGGCATCGTCGGCATGGGCGAAACCCGCGCGCACCGCGCCGGGCTGCTGCTGGCGCTGGCCAACCTGCCGGCGCACCCCGATTCGGTGCCGATCAACCGGTTGGTGCAGGTGGCGGGCACGCCGTTGCATGGCAGTGCCGAACTGGACCCGTTCGAGTTCGTGCGGATGATCGCGGTGGCCCGCATCGTGATGCCCAGGGCAATGGTGCGGCTGTCGGCCGGGCGCGAAGCAATGAGCGATGAGCTGCAGGCGCTGTGCTTCCTGGCCGGGGCCAACTCGATCTTTTACGGCGAAAAACTGCTGACCACCGGCAATCCGGACACCGAACGCGACCTGGCCCTGTTCAGCCGGCTGGGTCTGCGCCCGATGGCGGTGCAGGTGGATGCGGCCGGGCATGACCACCCCGGCACCGTGCATGCCGACATCACCTGTGGAGGTGGTTGCGGACAAGCGGCCTGAGCCCTGCCCCGGGCGGTGCAGCGCAGCGCCCGGCAACCGGGTACGCTAGCTGCCCTGCCAGCCCATGACATTGACGACCATGGCCCGTACCGACCTGCACGACCGCATCCAGTCCCAGCGCAAGCTTCGCGAAGCGCAGGGTCGTATCCGCGTGCGCCGCACGGTAACCCGGCGCGATGGCGTGCGCCTGGAGGTCAATGGCCAGTGGCTCACCGGCTTCTGCAGCAATGACTATCTGGGCCTGTCCCAGCAGTTTGGCGTGGTCAGCGCGCTGCAGGATGCCGCCGCGCGCGAAGGCGCCGGGGCGGGCGCCTCACACCTGATCTGCGGCCACCATGCGCTGCATGAAGCGCTGGAACAGGAAGTGGCCGACTGGTTGGGCTACCCGCGTGCGCTGCTGTTTGGCAGCGGCTTTGCCGCCAACCTGGCGGTGCAGCAGGCACTGCTCAGCGAAGAAGACGATGTGTGCGTGCAGGACCGGCTCAACCACGCCAGCCTGCTCGATGCCACGCGCCTGGCCGGCTGCCGCCTGCGCCGCTACCCGCACCTGGATACCGAAGGTGCGCTGCGCCAGCTCAAGCACGCGCCCGACGGCGCGGCGATGCTGGTCACCGATGGTGTCTTCAGCATGGATGGCGACATCGCCCCGCTGCGCTCGCTCTCGCTGGTGGCGCGCATGCAGGAAGCGGTGTTGTACGTGGACGACGCACACGGCGTGGGCGTGATCGGCGAGCACGGCCGCGGCTGCGTGGCCGACGCCGGGCTGGGCGTGGCCGACGTGCCGCTGCAGCTGGTCACGCTGGGCAAGGCCTTGGGTGGCAGTGGCGCGCTGGTGGTGGGCGACGAGGCGATGATCCAGCACCTGGCCGAAACCGCACGCCCCTACATCTACACCACGGCGGTGCCGCCGGCGCAGGCGGCTGCGGCATTGGCCGCCGTGAAGCTGGCACGCCGCGACGACTGGCGCCGCGAGAAGCTGGCCGAGCTGGTCGGCGTGTTCCGTGCCGGCGCGCGCCAGCATGGGCTGGAACTGATGCCCTCCGATACGCCGATCCAGCCGCTGCTGTGCGGGGCCGAATCGACGGTGATGGGCTTGTCGGCCGCGCTGGAAGCGGCTGGTTTCCTGGTCAGCGCGATCCGTCCGCCGACCGTGCCCGAGGGCAAGGCACGCCTGCGCGTGACCCTGTCGGCGCTGCACACGGTGCCGGAAGTACGTGCGCTCACCGATGCCATCGCCCACGCACGCGACCAGGTGCTGCGCCAGCAGGCACTGGATGCGCTGAGCGCGTGATGCACGGCGGTTGGGTGTGAGCATGCATATCGAGGTGGTCGGCAGCGGGCCGGCGCTGGTAATGATCCACGGTTGGGCCCTGCATGGCGGTGTGTTTGCGCCCCTGGTGGAGCGGCTCTCAGCGCAGTTCGAGCTGCACCTGGTCGACCTGCCCGGGCACGGCAACAGCCGCGACGATGCCACCCCGCTGCGCCTGCCGTTCGTGGTCGGTGCGATTGCCGCCGCGACCCCGCCGGCCGTGTGGTGTGGCTGGTCGCTGGGTGGGCTGTTCGCGCTGCATGCGGCGGCCACGCTGCCCAAGGTTCGCGGGCTGGCGATGATCGCAGCCACACCGCGCTTCGTGCGTGGCGAGGACTGGCCATACGCCGTGGAAACCGCGGTCTTCGAACAGTTCGGCCAGGACCTGGCGCAGGACTATCGCGGCACGCTGGAGCGCTTCCTGGCCCTGGATGCGATGGGCTCCGAACACGCCCGGCAGGAACTGCGCAGCTTGCGCGCGGCGCTGGTAGCGCGCGGTGAGCCTGCCCCGCGTGCCCTGCAGGAAGGCCTTCGCCTGCTGGAAAGCGCTGACCTGCGTGGCGCCCTGCCCCGCCTGCCCGTGCCCAGCCTGTGGTTGGCCGGTCAGCGCGACCGGCTGGTGTCGGCGCGGGCCATGCAGGCCGCTGCCGCGCTCGCACCGCGTTCCAGCGTGCATGTAGTGGCCCATGGCGGACACGCGCCGTTCCTGGGCCACACCGACGAGGTGGCGGCGCAGCTGCAACACTTCGTTGCCTCGCTTTCCTGACCCACCCGCGCGCGCATCGCCGATCATGTACGCCTGTCCCCCACTACGGAACTGATGCATGGACCTTGGAATCGCCGGCCGCTGGGCCCTCGTCTGCGCTGCCAGCAAAGGCCTGGGACTGGGCTGCGCCCGCGCGCTGGCGCGCGAGGGCGTGAACGTGGTGATCGCCGCCCGGGGTGAGGAAGCCCTCGCCCACGCCGGTGAAGAACTCCGGGCGCTGCCGGGCGCCGGCAAGGTGATCACGGTGGTGGCCGATGTCACCACCGAGGCCGGCCGCGCGGCGGCACTGGCCGCCTGCCCGCAGGTGGACATCCTGGTCAACAACGCCGGTGGGCCGCCGGCGGGCGACTTCCGCCAGTTCGAGCGCGAGGACTGGATCGCTGCGCTGGACGCGAACATGCTGGCGCCGATCGCGCTGATCCGTGCCACCGTGGATGGCATGATCGAACGTGGCTTCGGGCGCGTGGTCAACATCACCTCCTCGTCGGTGAAGGCACCCATCGACATCCTGGGCCTGTCCAATGGAGCGCGCTCGGGCCTGACCGGCTTCGTCGCCGGGCTGGCGCGCCGCACCGTGGCCCACAACGTCACGCTCAACAACCTGCTGCCCGGCCAGTTCGACACCGACCGGCTGCGCGGCAACTTCGCCTACATGGCGCAGCAGCAGGGCGTGGATGCGGGGCAGATTGCCGAGCGCAAGCGCACCCACATTCCGGCCGGGCGCTTCGGCACCGCCGATGAGTTCGGCGCGGCGTGCGCGTTCCTGTGCAGTGCGCAGTCGGGTTACATCACCGGGCAGAACCTGTTGATTGATGGCGGGGCTTACCCCGGCACGTTCTGAGTTTCCGGCGCACGACCAACGGTCGTGCGCTACCGCATAGTGAGCCTTACATGACCGCCAGCTTTGATCCCCAGCACGTCCGCCGCGCGTTTTCGCGCGCCGCCAGCAGTTACGACGCCGCCGCTGCCCTGCAGCGCGAGGTGGAGAAGCGGCTGCTCGAATCGCTGGACTATCTCGAAAGCCGACAGCCGGAGGTGGTGCTGGACGTGGGCAGCGGCACCGGCCACGCCAGTGCGGCGATGAAGAAGCGCTGGCCCAAGGCGCAGGTGATCGCGCTGGACATGGCCGAGCCGATGCTGCGCGAAGCGAAGAAGCAGGCCGGCTGGTGGAAGCCCTTCACCCGGGTGTGCGGTGATGCGCAGGCGTTGCCTCTGCGCGATCAGAGCGTGGATGTGATCTACAGCAACCTGTGCCTGCAGTGGGTGGAGGACCTGCCCGCGGTGTTCGCCGGTTTCCGCCGCGTGCTCAAGCCGGGCGGGCTGCTGGTGTGTTCCACGTTCGGCCCGGAAACGCTGATCGAGCTGCGCGACGCGTTCGCCAGCGCCGATGACACCTCGCACGTGAGCCGGTTCCCGCCGATTGCGCAGTTCGGCGACGCGCTGATGATGTCCGGCTTCCGCGACCCGGTGCTGGACCGCGACCTGTTCACGCTCACCTATTCCGACATGGATGCACTGATGCGCGAGCTGCGCGCCATTGGCGCAACCAATGCACGCCAGGATCGCCGGCATACGTTGACCGGGCGCGGCAGGTTCGCTGCAGCGCGCGCCGCCTATGAACCGCTGCGTCGCGAGGACGGCACGCTGCCCAGCAGCTGGGAAGTGATTTACGCGCACGCGTGGGCGCCGGATGCGGGCGCGCCGATCCGCGAGCGCGGGCAGGATGTGGCCAGCGTCCCCGTGTCGGCGATTCCGATCCGGCGCAAGACCACCTGACCAACCAGAAATATCGGTCAGGAACCGTTCGCGGAGGGGAACATGTCCCGATGGAAGAAATAGATTTCCTGCGCCAGGAACTTCCAGCTGGTGTGGAAGCTGCGGAAGCGCGTGCTCGGTGTTGACGAGGCCAGTGCATCGATGCCCAGTTCGCGGGCCAGGCGCAGCGCGCGCGCCATGTGCAGCGGGTCGCTGACGATGATCACCCGGTGCAGCTTGTGCTGGTCCATCAACAGCCGCGCTTCGGCCAGGTTCTGGCGGGTGGTGCGCGAGGCGGTTTCAATCAGGATCGCGTCGTCCGGCACGCCCTGTTTCAAGGCGTAACGGCGCGCGACCTGCGATTCGGAAAAGCGCGCGCCGGTGCCGCCGTAGCCGCCGGTGAAGATCAGCAAGGGCGCGTAGCCCTGGCGGTACAGATCCAGCCCATGCCGGATGCGCTCTTCGAACACCGGCGACGGCTTGGCGTCGTAGGCCGCCGCGCCCAGCACGATGATCGCATCGGCCTTGGCCGCCTGGTCGCGCTCACCGACCCAGACGATCCATGCGGTGACACAGAGCAGCCAGGCCGCCAACAGCATGCACAGCCGCCACAGCCAGCCCCCCAGCCCGACCCGTGCGCGCCGGGTCATGCCGCGGCCCAGGGCAGGGCATTCAGGTCGACGTTGCCGCCGGACAGCACCACGCCCACCCGCTGCCCGGCAAACCGTGCGGGCTGGGACAGGATCGCGGCCAGCGCAATCGCCGAAGACGGCTCCACCACCTGCTTGAGCACCTGCCAGAGCAGGCGCATGGCCGCGACGGTGGCCGCATCGTCCACGGTGATCACCTCGGCCGCGCCCTGTAGCAGCGCGAAGTTCGGCGCACCGAGCGTGCCGCGCAGGCCATCGCAGATCGTGTCGGGGGTGAAGTCCAGCCGGCGCTCGCCGGCGGCCAGCGAACGGGCCGTATCGGCGGCGCCCTCCGGTTCGGCCAGTACCAGCCGCGTGACCGGACTCACCGCCTGCAGCGCCAGCCGGGTTCCGGCCGCCAAGCCACCGCCGCCCACCGGGACCACCAGGGTATCGAACGGACCCTGGCTGCCCAGCAGCTCCAGCGCCGCCGTGCCCTGCCCGGCAATGACGTGGGAATCGGCATAGGGATGGACCAGGGTGGCGCCGGTCTCGGCCTCGACCTGGGCGCACATGGCCTCGCGCGCGGCGATGGTCGGGTCGCAGCGCCACAGGGTGGCGCCATGACGCACGATGTTGGCCAGCTTGGCCGCCACCGCGCCTTCCGGCACCACCACATGGCAGGCAATGCCACGGGTGCGCGCGGCGAGCGCCAGCGCCGCACCGTGGTTGCCCGACGAATGGGTGACCACCCCGCGTGCGGCGACGGCCTCGGGCAGCGCCCAGACCGCGTTGCAGGCACCACGGAACTTGAAGGCACCGCCGCGCTGCAGATGCTCGGCCTTGAACGCCAGCCGCGCCCCGCTCAACGCGTCCAGCACCTGCGACTGCAGCACCGGGGTGACGCTGGCATGCGGCGCGATGCGCGCGGCGGCGGCCAGCAGGTCATCGACGCAGGGCAAGGATGAATCGGTCATGACACAAGATTAACGTGCCACGATGGCAACCGTTCATCCGGCCAGGGCAAAGTTAAGGGCCGATTCAATGCGGCGGCCTGAAGCTGGGCCATATCCTAGGGGGACCCTTCCATGAGAATGCGCCTCATGCTTGCCGGCAGCCTGTTGCTGACGCTGTCTGGCTGCGCGACTTACGACTACGTGGGCGGCGGTGGTGGTGGCAACGGCTACTACCATGGCGCCCCGTCGGTGGAGTACCGCTATCCGGCCGGCTATCCGTACGGCTACGGCAGCGGCTACTACGGTGGCGGTGGCTATTACGGTTATGGCGGCTACGGTGGTTACAGCAACTACCCGATCTACCGGCCGTACCCGAACTACCGCCCGCCGCACAACCACCGCCCGCCGCCCCGCCCGGGCAACGGCAATGGTGGCCAGGTGCGCCCGCCGGACCGTCCGCGCCCGCCCTACAACGGCGGTTCGCCGTGGCGGAACATGGATTCGGTCGGGCGCCCACCGCGTCCGGACCGCCCGCCGCAGCAGCGCCCGCAGCCTCAGCAGCAGCGCCCGGTGAGCGCGCCGCAGTCCCGACCCAGCCCGCCGGCCCAGCGCAGCAATGGCTCTCCCTGGCGAAATATGAATAAGTTGAACCAGCGCACACATGAGAACTAAGACCGCTTGATTTTCACCTGCCCGGCAGGTCAATCTAGCCGGGCAGTGACGGCCTCGGTCGAAAAGTGACAAAAACGACATACGGCGTCACATTGAGCTCTATGTCGATATCCGACAGGAACATCTGGATCCCCCCTGTTCCGGCCCTGTCGGATGTCGGCACCTACAACGCAGAAGGCCCCGCCAATGGCGGGGCCTTTTGTCTTCCGGGGGATAAAAACAGGGCCGACAGTCCCCCGACTGCCGGCCCTTCTGCTTCCCCGGGATGCGCATGGATCGGCCCCTGTTCCAATTCCGATCCGTAGCGCCTTTCGGCGCCTGCCATCCTGGGTGCTATTGGGTTATCTGCAGAGAACGTGCCAACTTTAGGGTTGCGTGCGAATTTTTTTGCAGGCCGCCATTCACGGACCCGGCGCGAACGGCGCTAAAATGACCACCGCGCCCTGTCCCAGGGCGGTTCCGGGCCGTACCGGCCCTGCCCCAGAGCACCCCCATGACCGATTCTTTCTACGGCTACGACGTCATCGTGATCGGCGGCGGCCATGCCGGCACCGAAGCCGCGCTGGCAGCTGCCCGCAGCGGCGTACGCACCCTGCTGCTGACCCACAACGTGGAAACCATCGGCGCGATGAGCTGCAACCCGGCCATCGGCGGGATCGGCAAGGGCCATCTGGTCAAGGAAATCGATGCCCTGGGCGGCGCCATGGCGCATGCCGCCGACCGCGCCGGCATCCAGTGGCGCACGCTCAATGCCTCCAAGGGCCCGGCCGTGCGCGCGACCCGCTGCCAGGCCGACCGCAACCTGTACCGGATGGCCATCCGGGCGATGGTCGAGGCGCAGCCCAACCTGACCGTGTTCCAGGCCGCCGTGGATGACCTGGTCATCGACGGTGACGCCGTGCGTGGCGTGATCACCCAGACCGGGCTGCAGTTCAACGCCCCGGCCGTGGTGCTTACCGCCGGCACCTTCCTGGCCGGCAAGATCCACGTCGGCCAGACCCAGTACGCCGCCGGCCGCATGGGCGACCCGCCGGCCACCACGCTGGCCGCGCGCCTGCGCGAGCGCCCGTTCGCGATCGACCGGCTCAAGACCGGCACCCCGCCGCGCATCGATGGCCGCTCGCTGGACTACAGCGTGATGGACGAGCAGCCCGGCGACGACCCGCGCCCGGTGATGTCCTTCCTGGGCAGCGTGGCCGAGCACCCGGCCCAGGTGAGCTGCTGGATCACCCACACCAGCGAGCACACCCACGAGATCATCCGCAGCGCGCTGCACCGCTCGCCGCTGTACAGCGGCCAGATCGAAGGCATCGGCCCGCGCTACTGCCCGTCCATCGAAGACAAGGTGGTGCGCTTTGCCGAGAAGGCCAGCCACCAGATCTTCGTCGAGCCCGAAGGGCTGGACGTGGTGGAGATCTACCCCAACGGCATTTCCACCTCGCTGCCGTTCGATGTACAGCTGGCGCTGGTGCGCAGCATCCGTGGCTTCGAGAACGCGCACATCACGCGGCCCGGCTACGCCATCGAATACGACTTCTTCGACCCGCGCGGGTTGAACAACACGCTGGAAACCAAGGCGGTGTCCGGGCTGTTCTTCGCCGGGCAGATCAACGGCACCACCGGTTATGAAGAGGCCGCCGCGCAGGGCCTGCTGGCCGGCCTCAACGCCGCCCGCCGCGTGCGCGACGAGGCGGGCTGGTGCCCGCGCCGCGACGAGGCCTACCTGGGCGTGCTGGTGGATGACCTGATCACCCATGGCACCACCGAGCCGTACCGCATGTTCACCAGCCGCGCCGAGTACCGGCTGCAGCTGCGCGAAGACAACGCCGACGTGCGCCTGACCGGCATCGGCCGTGAGCTGGGCGTGGTCGACGACCGGCGCTGGGCCGCCTTCCAGGCCAAGCAGGAGGCGGTGGCGCAGGAATCGGCGCGCCTGCGTGCGCTGTGGGCCACCCCGGCCAACGCGCTGGGCCGCGAAGTGGACGCCACGCTGGGCGTGGCGGTCAGCCGCGAAACCAACGTGCTGGACCTGATCAAGCGCCCGGAACTGGATTACGCCAAGCTGATGCAGGTGCCCTCGCTGGGCCCGGGCGTGGCGGATGCGAAGGTGGCCGAGCAGGTTGAGATCGGGGTGAAGTACGCCGGCTACCTGGACCGCCAGCGCGAGGAGATCGAACGCCAGCAGCGCCATGAGAACACCGCCATCGATGCGGCGTTCGATTACGCCAGCGTGCGCGGGCTGTCGGCCGAAGTGCAGCAGAAGCTGGAGCGGGTGCGCCCGCAGACCATCGGCCAGGCCCAGCGCATCCCGGGCATGACCCCGGCGGCGATCTCGCTGCTGCTGGTGCACCTGGAACGCGCCCGGCGCAGCCGGGTGGCGTAACCACGGCGGTATCATGGTGGCCTGCCTCGTGGAGCGTCACCATGTCCCCCCTTCGTCCCTTCCTCGATACCTTCCCCGTCGTTGGCGAGCGCGCCTGGATCGACCCGGCCTGCACGATCATCGGTGACGTGGTGCTCGGGGACGATGTGTCGGTGTGGCCGGGCACGGTGATCCGCGGCGACGTCAACCATGTGCGGATCGGCGCGCGCAGCAACATCCAGGATGGCACCATCATCCATGTCAGCCACCACAGCCCCTACAACAAGGGCGGCTACCCGACCCTGATCGGTGAGGGCGTCACCGTCGGCCACGGCACCATCATCCATGCCTGCACCATCGGCGAGTACAGCCTGATCGGGATGGGGGCGTGCATCCTCGATGGCGCCACCGTGAGCCGGCACAGCTTTGTCGGCGCCGGTGCGGTGATCGGGCCGGGCAAGGTGGTGGGCGAAGGCGAGCTGTGGGTGGGCAACCCGGCCCGACCGGTGCGCACGCTCAGCGATCAGGAGATCGAGTCGCTGCACTACTCGGCCGACCACTACGTGCGGTTGAAGGACAAGTACTTGGGGATGTGACCCCGCACACGGTAAAGTCGGTCTCCGACCCAGGAAGCAGTCGAGAACCGCATGCCGTTGGCAGCCGTCCGGAGGGACGCGTGCGCATGAGCGCACCCATGCTGGACACCTACCGTGAAGTGATCACGCCCGAAGGCGTGCCGCTGCACCTGCCGGCAGCCGGGCCGGTGCCGCGTGCGCTGGCCTGGGCCATCGACTTCATGATCCGCGTGGCGGCGTTGATGCTGCTGAGCATTCCGCTCACCCTGCTGGGCGAATTCGGCCAGGGCCTCTACCTGGGCCTGATGTTCCTGCTGATGTGGGCGTACACCATCGTGCAGGAGGCCTGCTGGGGCCGCACCCTGGGCAAGCGGGTGATGAGCCTGCGCGTGGTGGCCCAGGACGGCGCGCCGATCGGCTGGATGGCCTCCATCACCCGCAACCTGCTGCGTACCGTGGACATGCTGCCGTTCGGCTATGCGCTGGGGTTGCTGTCGAGCCTGTTCGACCGCAATGGCCGGCGCTTGGGCGACCTGGTGGCCGGCACCGTAGTGGTGCATGACAGCGGCCGGCCGTGGTCGGCCAGCGTGGCCATCGATACCGTGCTGGCCCCGCCGCAGCCGCTGCAGCCGGCCGAACAGGCGGCGATCATTGCCTTCGCCGAACGCGCGCCGCGCCTGTCCGGCCCCCGCCAGCAGGAGCTGGCCGCAGTGGCCGCGCCGATCAGCGGTGGCCAGGGCCAGGTGGGCGTGCTGCGCCTGTATGCCATGGCCAACTGGCTGCTGGGGCGCCGATGAGGCAGGAACAGTTCGTTGCCCGCTACCAGGCCGAATGGCAGGCGCTGGAACGTTGGCTGGCGCTGCGCGGTGACCGGCCGCGGCATGCGGGCCGTTCGCCCGATGCGTCCGCGCTCAACGATGAAGACATTCCGCAGCACTACCGCCGGCTGTGCCAGCAGCTCGCGCTTGCGCGCAAGCGCGGCTACAGCCCGCAGCTGGTGGCACGCCTGCAGCTGCTGATGCAGCAGGGCCATGGCCTGCTGTACCGCACGCCGCCGCCGCGCTGGCGGCGCGCGCTGGAGTTCCTGCTGGCCGATTTCCCGCAGCTGGTGCGCAGCCAGGCGCGCAGCATGTGGGTGGCCACCGCGCTGTTCGTGCTGCCGCTGGTAGGCAGCTTCGCGGTGATCCAGTGGCACCCGGACGTGATCCACATGCTGATGGACAACGGCGCGATCGCCTCGCTGGAGCGCATGTACAACCCGGCATCGCCGAACCTGGGCCGCGACAGCGGCACGGACTGGATGATGTTCGGCTACTACATCATGAACAACATCAGCATCGGCCTGCGTACGTTCGCCAGCGGGCTGCTGGCCGGCCTGGGCACGGTGCTGGTGCTGCTGTTCAACGGGCTCACCATCGGTGCGGCGGCCGGCCACCTGCAGCACATCGGCCATGGCGACCCGTTCTGGCGTTTCGTCTGCGGCCATGGCGCGTTCGAGCTCACTGCGATCGTCATCGCCGGCGGTGCCGGCCTGCAGCTGGGCATGAAGCTGCTGGCGCCCGGCCGCCGCCGACGCATCGATGCACTCGTCGAGGGCGGGGTGATTGGCGCAAAACTCTGCCTGGGCATCGCCGCGATGCTGCTGATCGCCGCCTTCATCGAAGCGTTCTGGTCGTCCATCGCCGCGATCCCGGCCTGGGGCAAGTACAGCGCGGCTGCGGTGCTGTGGACGCTGGTGTTCGTGTGGCTGTGGCGCGGTGGGCGCGGGAGCGGTCATGCGGATTGACCAGCTCAACGTCGCCCTGCGGGCGCGCTCCGAATGGGAAGCGATGGAGCTGGGCACCGCCCTGGTGCGCCGGCACGCGCGGGCGATATGGCTGCCGCTGATCGCGGTGTCGCTGCCGTTGTTCGCCGTGATCAATGCCGCTGCATGGTGGGCCGATGCGTTCGGCTGGGCCTGGCTGCTGATGTGGTGGCTCAAGCCGGTATCGGACCGGATCGCGCTGTATGTGATCTCACGCGGCGTGTTCGGCGACGAACCACGTCCGCTGCAGACCCTGCGCGCGCAGCGGCACTGGGGCTGGAGCGGGTTCTGGGGCTACCTGGGCTGGCGCCGCTTCAGCCCGTTCCGCTCGCTGCTGCTGCCGGTGAACCTGCTGGAAGGCAGCGATGCCTCGCAGCGCAGCGTGCGCCGCCGCGCCGTGCTCAGCGGCACGTTCGGGCATGCCGTGCTGCTCACCCTGATGTGCATGGTGTTCGAGCTGGTGATTGTCAGCGGCTGCATCGCGGCGATCTTCCTGTTCGTGCCGCTGGAACTGCTGTCCGATTCGTGGCGCGCGGCGTGGGAGATGGTCAGCGAAACCATGCCGGCGTGGGCACAGCTGGGGGTGAATGCGCTGTTCTGGCTCGCCGCCACGCTGATCGGGCCGTTCTACGCCGGCGCCGGTTTCGCGCTGTATCTCAACCGCCGCACGGAAATGGAAGCCTGGGACGTAGAAATCGCGTTCCGGCGCATGCGTGATCGGCTGCAGCAGGCCGCGCCGCTGCTGGTACTGGCGCTGGTGCTGTGCTGGCCGATGGGTGGGCTGCATGCGGAAGAACCTGCGCAGGCGCCGAGCTGCGCCGCACCTACTGGCATGGATGACGATGCTGGTGATGAGGAAGAAGAAGCGGCTGATGCAGTGCCCGCCGACGATCCGTCGAACACCCCGTCCGTGATCTTCGGTGGCACGCCCGACACCGCCGGCTTCCGCCAGGCCGTGCAGCGCGCGTACGAAGATCCCCTGGTGGCGCCTACCCGCGAAGTGAAACGCTGGGAGCGCACCCTGAGCGAGGCCGAGAAGAACAAGAAGAAGGACGATGCGGACAACAACCGCAATCCGCTCGGGCGCGGCCCGCGCCTGCCCGCGCAGATTGCCGAATGGATCCTGTGGGGCCTGGTCGGCCTCTTGGTGCTTGGGCTGATCGCCACCGCGCCGTGGTGGCTGCGCTGGCTGCGCGGCACCGGGGTGAGGCGGCGCAAGGCCACCGATCCGGTGGTCGAGGAAGCGGTGGAACTGCCCGAAGTGATTCCGCCGGATCCCGCCGCGCGCGCGCGCGACCTGTGGCAGCAGGGCCGGCCGCGCCAGGCCCTGGCGCTGCTGTACCGGGCCAGCGTGGAATCGATGAGCGAACGCGCCGAGGTGGTGCTGCCACCGGGCGCGACCGAAGCACAGTGCCTGCGCGCCTCGCGGCGCATGCCGGTCGAGGCTGACCGCACCCTGTTCGCCCGCATCGTGCGGGTCTGGCAGTACGCCGCGTACGCCGGCCGCCTGCCCGAGCCGGACGAGTTCGACGATCTGGCCACCACCCTGCAGACCCAGTTCCGGTGGCGCGCATGAGTGCCCGTCTGCGCTGGTTGGTGGTGCTGGCCGTGCTGCTGGTGGTGGGCGTGCCATTGGCGATCCTGTTCCTGCGCAGCCATGAACGCGTGGTCCATACCGAGCACCTGCCGCCGCAGGGCGAGGCCAGCTACAACCCGCTGTACGTGCTGGGCCAGGCGCTGCGTGCCGACGGCATCACCGTGCATTCCAGCCCGCGCCTCGACCTGCCGCGCATGCAGCTCAAGCCGGCCGATACCGTGCTGTTGCTGCAGGACACCGCCGATGTGCCCGCCCCCACCGCGCAGGCGCTGCTGGCGTGGGTGGAACGCGGCGGCCACCTGCTGTTGCGCACGCCGCCGCCGTTCAAGGACGAAGACGCCGCGCAGGGGCCGCTGCTGGACGCGCTGGGCGTGGATACCGAGTACTACGAGAGCAACTGCAAGGCCTTCCACATTGCCGACGACCCGGGCCATTCCGAGTTCTGCAGTGGCCGCCGTTTCGGCGTGGACGTGCCCGACGGCGTGCGTGTCGATCGCGAATGGGGCGATGACGAGGGCCTGGTGTTCGCGCGGCTGCGCAAGGGCGAAGGAAGCGTGGACGTGCTGTCGGACATGGAGTTCCTCAAGGGCACGCCGAGGATCTTCAACGCCGAGGATCCCAAGGGCAGCCTGGCCGACGGCCTGCACGACCTCGCGCACCGCGACCTGACCCGCCATGTGCTCGACCCGAACTACGCCGAAGGCACGGTGTGGCTGATCTACGGCTCCCGCCCGCCCACGCTGTGGTCACGCATCTTCTACCAGGGCTGGCCGGTGTGGGTACCCCTGCTGCTGGCCCTGCTGGCATGGCTGTGGCAGCGCGCGCAGCGGCTGGGCAGCCTGCTGCCGGCGCCGGCCACCGAACGCCGTTCGCTGCTGGAACATGTTCGTGCCAGCGGCGAGCACCTGCTGCGCTATGGCAAGGCACCGCTGTTGTACGACGCCACCCGACGCGCCTTCCTGGCCCGGCTGCGGCGGCGCGCACCCACCGCTGCCGCGCTCAGCGGCGAGGCGCAGGTGCACGCCATCGCCAGCCTGCTGCACTGGCCGCATTCCCGTGTCCAGACCGCTTTGCAGGTGCCGCCATCGAAGGATGTGGTGGCCCTGCGTGAGCGCATCCGCCTGCTGATCCAGATGAGAAACCTGCTATGACCGACCACTCCGCTCCGCCGCCGTTGTCCCCGCCCGCGCTGACCGGGCAGAGCCTGGTTGAACGCGTCGATGCCGTGCGCGACGCCGTCGGCCGCGCTTTCATCGGCCAGCCCGAGGTGCTCGACCAGATCCTGATCGCGCTGCTGGCCGGTGGCCATGTGCTGATCGAAGGCGTGCCCGGGCTGGGCAAGACCCTGCTGGTGCGCGCCCTGGCGCAGGCACTGGAGCTGGACTACGGCCGCGTGCAGTTCACCCCGGACCTGATGCCCAGCGACGTCAGCGGCCACGCGGTGTACGACCCGAAATCGGAGAGCTTCAAGATCCGCCGCGGCCCGGTGTTCACCAACCTGCTGCTGGCCGATGAAATCAACCGCGCCCCGGCCAAGACCCAGTCGGCCCTGCTGGAAGTGATGCAGGAAGGCCAGGTCACCATCGAAGGCAAGGCATTCGCACTGACCCCGCCGTTCCTGGCGCTGGCCACGCAGAACCCGGTCGAACAGGAAGGCACCTACCCGCTGCCCGAAGCCCAGCTGGACCGCTTCCTGCTCAAGGTCATCATCGATTACCCGGCGCTGGAGGACGAGAAGCGGATGGTGGATGCAATCACCACCGGCCGCAGCGCCGCCGACTTCGATCTGTCGCAGGTACCGCGCGTGCTCAACGCCGCCGAGGTGATCGCGTTGCAGCAGGCGACCGCGGCGATCACGGTGGATCCGGAAGTGGTGGACTACGCGGTGCGCATCGTGGCGGCCACCCGCCAGTTCCCTGGCATCGCGCTCGGCGCCGGCCCGCGCGGCAGCATCGCGCTGGTGCGTGCGGCGCGTGCGCAGGCGGTGCTGGCCGGCCGCGACTTCGTCACTCCCGATGACGTGCGCGAGATCGCCCGCCCGGCACTGCGCCACCGTATTGCGCTGGCCCCGGAACTGCAGATCGAAGGCCAGTCGGCCGACGATGCGTTGACCGCGTTGCTGGCCAAGGTGGAAGCGCCGCGCAAATGAGACCAGGCCCGCTGCTGCTGATACTGCTGGTCGGCTGGGCGCTGCTCGGGCTGCCGGTGGCGTTCGGGCTGCTGCCGGTGTCGGCGTGGTGGGCGTCCGCAGCGGCGATCGCGGTGCTGGCACTGGTGGATCTGCTGCGGCTGCGCGCGCAGCCTTCGCCCACGGTGCAGCGCGAACTGCCGGAGGCGCTGGCGTTGAACGTCGAGCGGCGCACCACGCTGCGCTTCGAGTCCAGCCGCCGCCAGCGCGTGGAGGTGTTCGACCTGGTGCCGGGAGCGTGGTCGCTGCAGGGCATGCCGCGTGCATTGACACTCAAGCCGCTGGTGGCCAGCAGCGTGGAGTACACGTTGACCCCGACCGCGCGCGGCCGCTTCGTGTTCGACGGCGTGCATGTTCGCCTGCACGCGCCCTGGCGGATGTGGCGCCAGCGCCGCCTGCTGCCACCGACGCTGACCGTACGCGTGTATCCCAACTTCGCCCCGCTCACCCGCTTCGCATTGTTCAGTGCCGAACAGGCCTCGCGCCTGGTCGGTGCGCACCTCAAGCGCCGCCGTGGCGAGGGTACCGATTTCCACCAGATGCGCGAGTACCGCATCGGCGACAGCCTGCGCCAGATCGACTGGAAAGCCACCTCGCGCGCACGCAAGCTGATCTCGCGTGAGTACCAGGATGAAAAGAACCAGCAGCTGGTGCTGATGATCGACACCGGCCGCCGCATGATGGCCAGCGAAGGCGGGCTGTCGCACTTCGACCATGTGCTCAACGCGGCGCTGGTGGTGTCCTACCTGGCGCTGCGCCAGGGCGATGGCGTGGGCCTGTTCGCCAGTGGTGGCGAGAGCCGCTGGGTGGCACCCCAGCGCGGCATGGGCGCGATCGACGCGCTGCTGCGCGCCAGCTACGACCTGCAGGCGCAGCCGGTGGCAACTGATTACCTGGCTGCCGCCACCGAGCTGAGCCTGCGCCAGCGCCGGCGCTCGCTGGTGATGCTGGTCACCAACGTGCGCGATGAGGACATCGAAGACCTGCTGGTCGCGGTTCGGCTGCTGCAGCGGCAACACCTGGTGTGCGTGGCCAGCCTGCGCGAGCGCGAGCTGGACGGGGCGCTGGAGCAGGAAGTGGAGACGCTGCAGGATGCGACCCAGGCCGGCGCCATCGCGCGCTACCTGCAGCAGCGCAACGACGCGCATGAAGCACTGCGCAGCCACCGGGTGATGGTGCTGGACGTGACGGCCGATGCGCTGCCCGGGGCGCTGGTGGAGCGGTACCTCGCCGTCAAACGCGACGGGTTGCTGTAGGCACGTATCGACCAACGGTCGATACCTACCGGCCACGTTACGCGACCGGGTTGAACGGTTGGTGTGCGCCGGTAGGTCACGACCGTTGGTCGTGACGCCGGTAACCCGTCAGACGTAAATGCGCGTCGGGGCTTCGTCGATGATCGCGTGCGGGACGAACCGGGCGCTGTCGCGGGTGATCCGGCTGTCATCTTCGCGGATGCCCATGCCACAGGCCTGGTCGCCCACGATCCAGCTGCCGATCAACGGGTAACCGCCGTCGAACGACGTGAGCGGATGCGCGGCCTGGCGGATCGCCGGGCCGTTGTAGGGGCCTTCGCTCTCCTGCCAGCTGCCGTCGGCCAAATGCATGGCCACGTTGGCGCCTTCGCGCGAGAACAACGGCTTGCGCACCCAGCCGGCCGGCAGCGCGCTGCCGTCATCGAACTCGGCCGCCAGCAGGTTCGGGTGGCCACGGTGGCGCTGCCACAGCAGCGGCAGCACGCCCTTGTTGCTCAGGATCGCCTTCCACGCCGGTTCCAGCAGCTGCACGCCCGAGGTGGGCAGCGCCTGCCCGAACGATTCGGTCATCAGGTCTTCCAGCGGGTACAGCTTGAACAGGCTGCCGATCACCGTGTCGTCGAGCGCAGTAAAGCGCCCGTCCTCGGACAGGCCGATGTCTTCGATTGCGATCGCCTCGCCACGCAGCCCGGCCTGGGCCGCGCAGTCGCGCAGGTAGGCCACGGTGCCCTGGTCTTCTTCGGAACTGCCCACGGCACTGAAGTACAGCGGCGGCGGCAACTGCGCCGACAGCTGCCCGAAGCGCTCCACCAGCGCCTCATGGATGGCGTTGAACTGGTCGGCCTGCGGCGGCAGGCGGTTCTGGTTGCGCTGGTCTTCCAGCCACTGCCACTGGAAGAACGAGGCCTCGAACAGCGAGGTCGGCGTGTCGTAATTGAGCTCGTAGAGCTTGGCCGGACCGGTGCCGTCATAGGCGAAGTCCAGCCGTCCGTACAGGTGCGGCTCGCCGCGGCGCCAGCTGTTGGCGATCCAGTCGCGGAACGCGGGCGGAATCGCCAGCTGGTCCATCAGCTGTTCGCTGCGCACCACCTCGTCCACCAGGTCCATGGACATCGCGTGCAGTTCGGCGCTGGGGTCTTCGATGTCCTGCTCGATCTGGCGCAGGGTGAAGGCGTAGTACGCGGTTTCATCCCAGTACGGCAGGCCGTCGATGGTGTGGAAGCGGAAACCGGACTCGGCGGCACGAGCGCGCCACTGGCTGCGCTCGTCGATTCGCACACGCTTCATTGCATCAACCGCCGTAGCTGCTGCGGCTGCTGCTGGTGTTGCCGAAGCCGCCGCGGCTGGCGGTGACGGCGCGGTTCGGGGTGCTGGTGACCGGGGCCAGGCCGGCCTTGCCGGCGCCGATGCCGCTGGCGGTGTTCAGCCCGCCGCTGCCGCCCGGGGCCGGGCGTGCCCAGCCCTTCGCTTTGTCCTGGTAGGCCGGGCTCGCGGCCGGGGCCTGCGCCAGGCCGGCGCCACGGTTGCTGAGCATCTGCGACATGAAGAAGCCCATCATCATCGGGCCGATGAACGAATGGCCGGTGGAGGTCTTCTGTTCCACGCACTGCTCGGCGTTGTACTCGGCTTCGCATTCTGCACGCGAGGCGTACTTGGGGGCCGCATCAGCGGACTGCTTCTGCGCTTCGGCGAACGCCGTGCGGCAGGCGGACGGGTCACCGGTGGCGTCGGTACAGGCCTGCACCGAGGTGTACAGCCCCTCCTGCACCTTCACCGCCTCATCCTTCTGGCAGGCAGTGAACAGCAGCGGTGCGGCGCTCATCAGCAACAGTGCGGTGGTCCTGGAACGTTTCATGGCGGCATGCCCCCTGTGTACGGTTATCGCCTCAATCATGCCTGATCCCCGCCAACAACCAAAACCGGCAAAGTGAAAAAGATGAACGGCGTTTCAGGATCGGCGATCCCGACGGTTGCAACAGCAACCGGAATTTTTGGGCAGAATCGAGTGGCAACGCGCCCCCACGGCCCGCCAGATCCTGCCAGCCCCCATGCCTGAATACCGCTCCCGTACCTCCACCGCCGGCCGCAACATGGCCGGCGCCCGCGCCCTGTGGCGCGCCACCGGCATGACCGATGCGGATTTCCACAAGCCGATCATCGCCATCGCCAATTCATTTACCCAGTTCGTGCCCGGCCACGTGCACCTCAAGGACCTGGGCCAATTGGTGGCGCGCGAGATCGAGCAGGTCGGCGGCGTGGCCAAGGAGTTCAACACCATCGCGGTGGATGACGGCATCGCCATGGGCCACGACGGCATGCTGTATTCGCTGCCCAGCCGCGAGATCATCGCCGACTCGGTGGAGTACATGGTCAACGCGCACTGCGCCGATGCGCTGGTGTGCATTTCCAACTGCGACAAGATCACCCCCGGCATGCTGATGGCCGCCCTGCGGTTGAACATCCCGGTGGTGTTCGTTTCCGGTGGGCCGATGGAAGCGGGCAAGACCCGGCTGGCCGAGCACAAGCTGGACCTGGTGGATGCAATGGTGATCGCCGCCGATGCCAGCGCCTCCGATGAAAAGGTGGCCGAGTACGAACGCAGCGCCTGTCCTACCTGCGGGTCGTGTTCGGGCATGTTCACCGCGAACTCGATGAACTGCCTGACCGAAGCGCTGGGCCTGTCGCTGCCAGGCAACGGGTCGACCCTGGCCACCCACGCCGACCGCGAGCAGCTGTTCCGCCGTGCCGGTCGGCTGGTGGTGGAGCTGTGCCACCGCTGGTATGGCGGCGAAGATGCCAGCGCGCTGCCGCGCGGGATCGCCACGCGTGCGGCATTCGAGAATGCGATGACGCTGGATATCGCCATGGGCGGTTCCACCAACACCATCCTGCATCTGCTGGCGGCCGCGCAGGAGGCGGAGGTGGACTTCGACCTGCATGCCATCGACGCGCTGTCGCGACGGGTGCCGCAGTTGTGCAAGGTGGCGCCGAATACGCCGAAGTACCACATGGAGGATGTGCACCGCGCCGGTGGCGTGTTCGCGATCCTGGGATCGCTCGCACGCGGCGGGCTGCTGCATGTCGATGTGCCGACCGTGCACAGCCGCACCCTGGCCGATGCCATTGCGCGCTGGGATGTGGCGGTGACCGACGATGCCGGCGTGCATGAATTTTTCAGTGCCGGCCCGGCCGGCATTCCGACCCAGGTGGCTTTCAGCCAGGCCACGCGTTGGCCTTCGTTGGACCTGGACCGCGCCGAGGGGTGCATCCGCGATGTAGCGAACGCGTACTCGGCCGAAGGTGGGCTGGCGGTGCTGCGCGGCAACCTGGCCGAGGATGGCTGCGTGGTGAAGACCGCCGGCGTGGATGAGTCCATCCACGTGTTCGAGGGCAATGCGAAGGTGTTCGAAAGCCAGGACGCGGCCGTGCAGGGCATCCTGGCCGACGAGGTGCAGGCCGGCGACGTGGTGGTGATCCGCTATGAGGGCCCGCGTGGCGGGCCGGGCATGCAGGAGATGCTGTACCCGACCAGCTACCTGAAATCGAAGGGGCTGGGCAAGCAGTGTGCGCTGCTGACCGATGGACGGTTTTCGGGTGGTACGTCCGGGCTGTCGATCGGACACGCGTCGCCGGAGGCGGCGGCGGGTGGCACGATTGGATTGGTGCGCGATGGCGACCGGATCCGGATCGACATTCCGGCGCGGCGGATTGATGTGCTGGTGGATGCCGCTACCCTGGCGACGCGGCGTGCGGAGCAGGATGCGTTGGGGTGGCAGCCACGGGAGGCGCGTCCGCGCAAGGTGACCGGGGCGCTGAAGGCGTACGCATTGTTGGCGACCAGCGCGGACAAGGGCGCGGTGCGGGATCTGGGCAAGCTGTAGCTGGACAGCCGGGCTGGGCCCGGCTCTACTGGGGGCCTGTTGATACGCAGCCACGCATGGCGTGGCTCTACGCCATGGGGCCACCCCGCCAATTGTTGATTGATGCGCCGCCGCGACCCCCGCGCCAACCGCTGATCGATGCGCTGCGCGGCTTCGCGCTGCTGGGCGTGTTCCTGGTCAACCTGCGGTTCTATTCGCTGGATGCCTTGCTGGATGAGGCCGCGCAGCAGGCGCTGCCGAGTGCCGCGCTGGATCATGCGGTGCGCACCGGGATGGGGTGGCTGCTGGATATGAAGGCGGTGACGATCTTCTCGCTGCTGTTCGGCATGGGCTTTGCCATGCAGATGGAAATGCGCCCTGGGCTGGTTCCGCATCTGCGCCGGATGGGGGCGTTTGCCCTGATCGGGCTGCTGCATGCCACGGTGCTGTGGTGGGGCGACATCCTGCTGACCTATGCCGTGGTGGGCTTGCTGCTGCCGCTGTTCCGGCACCTGGGCAACCGCGGGTTGCTGGTGGCCGGCCTGGTGGCGGCGCTGTTCCTGCCACCGCTGCTGGCCCCGTGGATGCGCGAGTGGGTGCTGACGCTGACGCCGCGCACGCAGATGTATGGGAATGCGCTGGATGCGCTGTCCGGCGGCACGCTCTGGCAGGCGTGGTGGCAGAACCTGGTGCTGGGCGGCTGGGTGCGCCTCACCAACTGGGCCCTGCTGCTGTTCGTGCTGGGCCGCTTCCTGCTCGGCTACTGGGCAGGACGCCGGGGGCTGTTGCAGCGGCCCGAACAGCACCTGCCGCTGCTGTGGGGCCTGTGCGTTGGCGGCGCGATGGTTGGCGTGGTGTTCCTGTGCATCGAGGCCGCTGCGCCCGCGCTGAAGGCGCAATGGCCGCTGCTGCGCGATGGGGTACCGGGCTATCTGCTGCGGGTGAGCTATCGGGTGGCACCGCTGGCGCTGGGCATCGCCATCGCCTGCGGGTTCGCGCTGCTGTACCTGCGGCCGTGGGCCGAGCGCGGGTTGCGCGTGCTGGTGCCGGCCGGGCGCATGACGTTGAGCAACTACCTGCTGCAGAGCCTGGTGTGCGTACCGCTGTTTGCCGGGTTCGGGCTCGGTATCGGGCCCTCGCACGGCCTGTGGCCAGTGCTGCTGGTGGCGGCCATCGTGTTTCCGCTGCAGCTGTGGCTGAGTGCCTGGTGGCTGCGACGGTACTACTTCGGCCCGGCGGAGTGGTTGTGGCGCAGCCTGAGCGAGTGGCAGCGGCTGCCGATGCGTCGCGCGTAGAGGGTGCTCATCAGCCGATGACGCGCTTGAAGGGCGGCAATGCATCGATGATGCGCTTGCCGTAACGGCGGCTGATCAGGCGCGAGTCGAGGATGATGACGCGGCCGGTGTCGGTGGAGGTGCGGATCAGGCGGCCGGCGAACTGGGTCAGCGTGCGCAGCGCGTGCGGGATGGCGATCAGGTTGAAGGCGTTCAACCCACGGCTTTCGAACCATTCGCTCAGGGTGGAGGTCTGCGGATCGGTCGGCACCGCAAACGGTACCTGGGTGATCACCACCGTGGTGCAGGCTTCGCCGGGCAGATCGAGGCCTTCGCCGAACGAATTCAGCCCGAACAGCACCGAGCCCTCGCCTGCCGAGGTGCGCCGCAGGTGTTCGTCGATCATCTTCTGTTTGGCGGTCTCACCCTGCACCAGCACCTGCTTGCGCTGCGCGGCCGGCATCAGCTCGGCCACCTTCTCCATCTTCCAGCGCGAGGTGAACAGCACGATGCTGCCCTTGCTCCAGTCCAGTTCCTTGACCAGGTACTTGGCTACTTCCTTCGGATGCCGGTCGCGGTCGTCCGGGGTGACCGGGAAATTGGGCACGATCAGCTCGGCCTGGTTGGGCAGGTCGAACGGGGACGCCAGCGAGACCATCTCGGCTTCGTTGGGAATGCCGTTGTCGATCGCCAGCGCCTGGAAATCGCCACCGCCGGTGAGCGTGGCCGAGGTCATCACCACGGAATCCACTTCGTCCCACAGCAGCTTGCGCAGCACGTTGGCGGCCGACACGGGCGAGCAGTGCAGGATCAGGTCGCCATCGCGCGACAGCGTCACCCAGCGCGCGAACGGCGGCTGGCCTTCCTTGTCCTCGCGGCGCCAGGCGGTCCACAGGTTGTGCTGCTGTTCGATCATTTCCAGCGCCATGCCGAGCGTGCGCTGCAGGCGCTCGCGCGCGGCATCTTCGGGCTTGCCCTTGGCCACCTGCGACTGCGCGGCGTGGGCCCAGTTGAACAGCGCGCGGGTATCGTCGGCCAGCGCCTCGATGTCGGCCATCCAGATATCCGGCAGGCGACCGTTCGGCGCGCGCCACATCGGTTCCTGCGCGGCCGGGTCCGGTTGCCAGCTGCGGTCGATCACGTCGCGGAACGCGCGCAGCTGCTTGCTGACCCGCGCGGCCACGTCGATGGCTTCGTTGGGCAGCAGGTTGCCCAGCTTGTCCTTGTCCACCGCGCGGTAGGCGGCGGCGATCAGGATCTGCAGGCGGCCGGTGCGCTTGGCCATCTCATCCAGGGCCAGGCTGGCCGCGCCCTGGTCGATGGCTACGTTGCCGATGTGGTGGCCTTCGTCGAGCACCAGCAGCATGTCCGAGGGAGGGGCGATCAGCGGCTGGCCGTTGTCGCTTTCGCCAATGGAGAGCGCCGACAGCAGCAACGCGTGGTTGGTCACCACGATCTGCGCATCACGCACGGTGTTGCGTGCGCGCAGCACCGCACACTGCGCCGAGTAGGCGCACTTGCGGCCCGCGCAGCCCGACGCCGGGGTGGTGATGCGCGAACGCAGCGATGGGCTGATGGTATCCGGCGCGTTGTCCAGGTCGCCATTCCAGCGACCTTCCACGAAATCCTTGCTCAGCTTCTGCGCCAGGTCCATTTCAATCGGCGCAAGCGGGCGGTCGAACAGCGGCTGCTCGTCCTCGAACATGCCTTCCTGCGCGCCATCGCCATGCGCTTCGGCGGCATTGCGCGTGCACAGGTAGCGGGTGCGGCCCTTGGCCAGCGCCACGGTGGCCTCCAGGCCGGTGGCCTTGAGGAAGTTCGGGATGTCGCGCTCGACCAGCTGCGACTGCAGCGCCACCGTGCCGGTGCTGATCACCAGCTTCTTCTTGGTGGCCAGCGCAATCGGCACGCCGGCGGTGAGGTAGCCCAGGCTCTTACCCACGCCGGTGGGCGCCTCGACCACCCCTACCCCGCCGCTCTGCGACAGCGCACGCGAGACCACGCCGATCATCTGGCTCTGCGAACGCCGCGTGCTGAAGCCGGGGGTATTGGCCTGCAGCTTGGCGTAGGCATCGCGGATGACGGTCTTGAGCTCGTCGTTCAGCGCACGCGGGGCTTCAACTTTTTCGGTCACGCCGGGGAGGTCCTGCCTGGATCAGGCGGGTATTTTCTCATGCTCCGGGGCCGGGACCGGCGCGGATTTTTCCGCGCCGGTTCAGATCCGTGACCGGGTTCGCCCGATCAGGCGGCCGGGGTGGCGCGGTTGCGCAGCACACGGGTCATCGCCCACACCAGCAGCACCGTGGCCAGGGCATCGACCAGGCCCAGCGCGAAGTGGCCGCCGCGCAGCCAGTACGACAGCATCTGTACGTTGCCGTAGTCGCCGGTCTGGACCAGCCAGGTCGGGACGATGTTCAGCGCCAGCCCGCCCAGGGTGCCGGCCAGCAGCAGGCCCAGTGCCCACAGGGCGACACTTCGGATGGCGCCGCGCGGGGTATCCACCACCCACACCAGCGATACCGCCAGCGCGATCAGCACCGGCAGGCGCATCGCGGCCATGCCCAGCAGGCTGAGCAGCAGGTCCATGTTCACTCTTCACCTGCCAGCGCGTTCTTCGCGCGCAGCTCGGCGTAGACCGGGTCGGTTTCCGGGCGCACTTCGTGCCATTGCTGGAAGCTGGTGGCGGCCTGCTCGACCAGCATGCCAAGGCCGTCGACGATGTTGCGGCACTGTGCCGCGCGGGCCCAGGCCAGGAACGCGAAGGAGGCCTCGCCATAGTTCAGGTCCACGGCGGTGGTCATGCTGTTGACCAGTGACAGCGGCAGCTTGAACTCTTCATTGCGATCACGGCCCGCGGACGTGGCGTTGACGATCAGCTCGAAGTCGCCGAGTTCGTCCATGCGGTCCCAGTACTGTGTCAGCACGCGGCCGGGCTCGCCGATCGCATCGCTCAGCTCGTCGGCACGCTCGGGCGTACGGTTGACCACCACCAGTTCGCGGATGCCGGCATCCAGCAGCGCCGGGGCTACGCTGCGCGCCGAACCACCGGCACCCAGCAGCAGCACACGGCGGCCGCGCAGGTCCAGGCTGTGGCGGTCGGTGAGGTCGCGCACCAGGCCCACGCCATCGGTGGTGTCGCCGTGCCAGCCGTCACCCTTTCGCAGCAGCGTGTTGACCGACTGGGCCAGCATGGCGCGGGAGGTAAAGGTCTTGCACAGCCCGAAGGCGATTTCCTTCAGTGGCGCGGTGACGTTGGCGCCGACGCCACCGTCGGCGGCGAACGCCTCCAGCGCCGCCGGGAAATCGGCCGGCGCCGCTTCAATGGCGCGGTAATCCAGCGCGATGCCTTCCTGGCGGGCGAACGCGGCATGGATGTGCGGCGACTGCGAGTGGGCGATGGGCTGGCCGAATACGGCGTAACGGGCGGTCATGGGTGTCTTAAACTCCGGGCCTGGATTGAAACGCAAACCCCAATGGAAGCGACTATGCGCACTCCCTTGTCTCTGCTCGCGCTGAGCCTGAGTTTACTCTCCGCACCGGGCGCGATGGCGCTTTCCGAGTTCGGCATCGAAGGCATGGGGGTGGTGTCGACCAAGGCCAACGAGGCCCAGGCGACCATCGCGCCGGATGGCAAGCACATCATCTGGGCCAGCGACCGGCCCGGAAGCGCCGGCGGCTGGGACCTGTGGCAGGCCACGCTGCGCGACGGGCGCTGGCAGGATCCGGCGCCGCTGGCGTTCAACACTGCCGGGGATGAGGTGGATCCGTTCTTCAGCCACGACGGGGCCTGGCTGTACTTCGCCTCCAACGGCGGCAGCGGGCGCGGTGGGTTCGACCTGTATGGGGTGATGATCCGCGAGGACGGCAGCTTCGGCACCGTGCTGGCGATGCCGGTGACGGTCAACACGGCGGCCGACGAGCGCCGCCCGGCGCTGCGGCCGGATGGACAGGTGCTGCTGTTTGCCCGCAATGGCAAGGGCACCCAGGGCGGGTTCGACCTGTTCGTGGCGACCGCACAGGGCCGCGGGTTCAACGCGGCAACACCGTTGGCGGCGCCGCTCAACAGCGCGGCCGACGAGCTGGGGGGCGATTGGCTGGGCAATGGCGGGGCGCTTGTGTTCACCCGCGTGGCGGGTGGGCATTCGCAGGTGTGGCAGGTGGGCTGCGACTACGGCGCGGCGGCGGTGCCGCTGGGGTTGTCGTTCAATACCGCCGACGGGCAGACCAGTGCGCCGGTGGTGGATGCTTCCAAGCCCAGCGAGCTGGTGGTGGCTGGGCAAGCAAAGTCGCCGAAGGCCGGTGGGTTGGATCTGTACAGGTTGCGCACACCAGCAGTGGCTGGCTGCCGGTGAGGGTTCAGTACGCGCGCAGCAGCGCGGCGCGCTGCTGCTCGTACTCGATTTCGCTGATCTCGCCGTTGTCCTTGCGCTGGTTCAGCGCGGCCAGCTGGGCCTGCACGGCCGGCGGCAGGTTGGCTTCGCGGGCCAGGCGGGCGGCGGCCGAGGGTTGCTCGGGCGCGCGGCGGGCGGCACGCAGCACGCCGCGGATGACCAGGCCGATCACCACTGCGAACACCAGCACGCCGGTGCCCCAGGTCAGCCACTGCACCCATCCCATCGTCTGCATCATCCTGCTCCTGTCTGCGTGTTGACGCGTATTGTCAGCGTTCGCGCAGCCAACGCGCCACCTGCGGTGCGAAATAGGTCAGCACGCCATCGGCACCGGCGCGCTTGAAGCCGATCAGCGACTCCAGCACGCAGGCGCGTTCGTCCAGCCAACCGTTGGCGAAGGCCGCTTTCATCATCGCGTACTCGCCGCTGACCTGGTACGCGAAGGTCGGCACGCCGAACTGCTGCTTCACCCGGCGCACCAGGTCCAGATAGGGCATGCCCGGCTTGACCATCACCATGTCCGCGCCCTCTTCCAGGTCCAGCGCGATTTCGCGCATGGCCTCGTCGCCGTTGGCCGGGTCCATCTGATAGGTCTTCTTGTCGGCCTTGCCGAGGCTGGCCGAGCTGCCCACCGCGTCGCGGAACGGGCCGTAGAACGCCGAAGCGTACTTGGCCGAATAGGCCATGATGCGCACGTTGACGTGGTTCTGGGCGTCCAGCGCGCGGCGGATCGCGCCGATACGGCCGTCCATCATGTCCGATGGCGAAATGATGTCCACGCCGGCTTCGGCGTGCGACAGCGACTGCTTGACCAGCGCGGCCACGGTGATGTCGTTGAGCACGTAGCCCTTGTCGTCGATGATCCCGTCCTGGCCGTGGGTGGTGTACGGATCCAGCGCTACGTCGGTCATCACCCCCAGCTCGGGGAAGCGCGATTTCAGCGCGCGGATCGCCCGCTGTGCCAGGCCGTTCTCGTCCCACGCGGCGGCCGCATCCAGGCTCTTGCCGGCCGGGTCGATCACCGGGAACAGGTCGATCACCGGGATGCCAAGTTCCAAGGCTTCCTCGGCCACCTTCAGCAGCTCATCGATCGACAGCCGTTCCACGCCCGGCATCGAAGCGACCGGCGCTCGGCCGGCCAGCTCGTGCACGAACACCGGGTAGATCAGGTCGTCGGTGGTCAGCGTGTTTTCGCGCATCAGCCGGCGCGAGAACTCGTCGTGGCGCATGCGGCGGGGGCGATAGTCGGGGTGGGCCATGGGATGCTCCAGACGGTATTCGGTTACTGCAGCAGGTAGCGCTGCGGTTGCAGGGGTTCCGGCAGCGGGCGCACGCCCAGGCTGTCGAGCAGGTCGATTTCGATGGTGCGGACCATCGCATCCAGCGGCAGGTCGTTGGGTTCCAGCCCGAACGGTTCTTCCATTTCCTCGCCCAACTGGTCCAGCCCGAAGAAGGCATAGGCCAGCACCGCTGACACCACTGGAGTGGCCCAGCCCAGCGAACTGGCCAGGCCGAACGGCAGGAGCACGCAGAACATCCACGCGCAGCGGTGCAGCAGCAGGGTGTAGGCGAACGGCAGCGGGGTCAGCAGGATGCGCTCGCAGCCGGCCTGGATGCTGGACAACGCATGCAGGCGGGTTTCGAACTGGGCATACAGGATGCTGTCGATCTCGCCGGCATGCAGCGCGGCGGTGGTTTCCACCGCGATCATCGCCAGCAGCTGGTCCGGCACGTTCTGGCGTTGCGCGTAGCGCTCGCGGTCGGCCTCGGTTACCCAGGGCAGCCCGGCCAGCGCGGCGTCCTGCCCGCGCAGGCGTGCGGCCAGTGCATGTGCGAAGGCGATGGCCAGGCGGCAGATGCGGTCGGCGCGCGCCGGCTGTCCGGCCAGCAGCGTGCTGCACAGCCGCGCCAGGCTGCGCGATTCATAGATGAGCTGGCCCCACAGCTTGCGCCCTTCCCACCAGCGGTCGAAGCAGGCGTTGTTGCGGAAGCTCAGGAAGATGGACAGCACCAGGCCCAGCAGCGTGAACGGCGCCACCGACACGCGCTCGATGCCCGGCGGGTGGGCCAGTTCGGCGAAGGTGGCCACCGCGACGGCCAGCACGAAGATGGCGGCCACCTTGGGCGCGATGGCAGGCACGATGGAGCCGCGCAGGATGTACAGCAGCTGCCAGCCGTGTGGGCGGGGACGAATGATCATGGGGCGGTCATTCTACGCCCTCGGATGCGACATCCCGGCAGGTGCGACGGGGTGTCGCAGTCAGACGATCCCGCCGCCGATGGACAGGCGGACGATGCCCACCACCACCACGACCGCGTTGAGCAGCAGGCCGGTCCACGCGCGGCCGCGTTTGGTCGGGTGGGTGAACAGGATGCCGAACGCGCCGATGACCGCACCGACTGCGGCGAACGGGATCAGGAACCAGTTGCCCCAGCCCAGCAGCGGGATCAGGGCGAGGATCATCCACAACAGGGCTACCACGCCCCACAACAAACTGATCAATCCCATGCCCCGCTCCACTAACCTGAAAATGCTGGCGGCAGCGTAGCGACCCCCGCGCCAGTGGCGCGTGATGGCGGCGGCAAGACCGGGATGCGGCAGGCTCACCCCGGCGGTGTTAACGTTCGCCAGAACGGGGTTGGCGCCGATTCAGTGGCCGGCCCGGATGATCCAGGCGCAGGCCGACCAGGCCGAACAAGGGTGAACCCATGAACATTCGACTCCTTCCGCTGCTCGGCGTGCTGCTGGCCGTGACCGGCTGCGCCAGCACTTCCAAGGTGATGCTGGGCCAGACCCGTGCACCCACCGATCCGGCGCTGGTGCAGATCTATTCCACGCCACCGCCGGGTTCGATTGAAATCGCCCAGCTGGAGTCCACCAGCGCGGCAGGCTTCGGCACCCAGGGCCAGACCGATGCGGCGGTGATGCGGCTGAAGAAGGAAGCGGCCGCGCTCGGCGCCAACGGGGTGATCCTGATGGGCGTGGAGTCCAGCAGCTCAGGCGGCGGCCTGTCGGTAGGCGGCGGCAGCTACGGCTCGCACAGTGGCGGCGGCGTGGGCATCGGCATTCCGACCACGCAGAAGCGCGCGGCCGGCGTGGCAATCTGGGTTCCCAACCCGCCACCGGCGGAGCGCCTGCCGGTGCAGACGATCACCCCAACACGATAACGCAGCGCGTCACCGTGCCCCCGGTAGCGCCGGCCGTTGGCCGGCCCTCAGGGAACCTTCTACCGCTTGGGCCGGCCAACGGCCGGCGCTACCGGTTTTCCGGCACCGTTACCGGTGCTTGGGGATGAACACCTCGTTGACCGCCTTGGCCAGCTGGTCCGGCGGCAGCAGGCCCTGGTCGAGCAGGAAGTTGTTGAACGCCAGCCGGTCGAACTTCGCGCCCAGTGCCAGTTCGGTCTGCATGCGCAGTTCCAGGATCCGGGTGTAACCGTAGAAGTAGCTGCCCGCCTGGCCCGGCGACCGCACCATGTAACGGTCCAGTTCCTGGGTGGCCATCGCCTGCGACAGGCCCACTTCGTCGATCAGCACGCGCTCGGCCTTGGCCCGGTCGATAAGCCCCAGGTTGAGCATCGGATCAAGCATCGCGCGGGCAGCGCGCAGCAGGCGGAACTGCAGGGCGATCAGCTGCCCGTCCAGCGGCTCATACGGCACCATTTCGGCTTCGGCATACAGCGCCCAGCCTTCCACGTTGACCGAATTGAACGCGAACATCGTGCGCGCCAGCGACACGCCGCGCTCCACCATCGCGGTGAACTGCAGCTCATGGCCCGGGCGACCTTCGTGCGCGCTCAGCGTCCACGCGGCCGAGCCGAAGTTGAAGTCGTCGTACTGCGCGGCCTTGTCGCCAGCGGCCGGGTTGCCCAGCGGCAGCACGAAGGTGCCCTGCTGGCCGGTGTTGCCCACCAGCGGCGCCGGCAGGAAGTGCGGGGCCGGCGAGGCAGCGCTTTCGGCGGCCGATCCCAGCCGCATCTGCATCGGGCGCTGCGGCACGTCCACGATCTTCTGGGCGCGGATGATCGGGTCGATCGCATCGATCACGCCACGGTAGTGGTGCTCCAGCTGGTCGTTGGCGATCTTGTCGCCCTTCAGCGCGCGGATCACCGCCACGGGATCGGTCGGGTCGGCCACCTTCAGGCCCTTGGCCTTGACCACCAGCGGCGCCAGCTGGCGCATCGCCGAACGCGTTTCCATGAATTCCAGCTGCGCCCGCTGCATCAGCAGCTTGGGGTCGATGTCGATGCCCACGCGCTTGAGCTGGAAGGCGTACAGCGGCTCGGGCAGGCGCGCATCGGCACGTGCCTTGGGCAGCACCTCGCTCTTCGTCCAGTCGCGGTACTCGCGCAGCTGGGTGGCGATGGTCTTCAGCGCCTCGTCGGCGCCGGCGACCTTGTACTTGTCGAACAGCTTTTCGATGCCGGTGATGTAGGTATCGACGTTGGCCAGCGACTGCTCGACCTCGATCTTCGTCGGCTGCAGCAGGGTCTTGTCGGCCAGGCGCTCTTCATAGCGCTGGCGCGACAGCGTGGTGATGGCGGTGGTGCCCGGGGCCAGGCCGGCATACGCCTTCAGGCGGTCCAGCGCCTTGGCGCGGCGCTCGGCCGGCACCTGGTCGGACAGCAGCAGGTTGATGCCGCTGAACACCGTCTGCGGGGTGTCGCTCCACGACAGCAGGTACTTTTCGTTGAGTTCGCTGCCTTCGATGTTCTCGTCGGCGGCGGCGATCATGATCGCCAGGTCCTGGCGCACGTTCGGGTCGCGCTCAGTGGCCAGCTTGGCCTTGAGCTGGTCGCGCGCCTTGGCCATCGCGGCGCGGTAGCGCTTGGCGTTGTCCGGCCCGAAATCGGCCACCTTGTCGTCGTAGCCGGGCACGCCGAAGAAGCCGGTCTCTTCCGGCTGGAACGGGCCCTGCGCATCGAGCAGGATCTGCGCCAGTTCGTTGCTGCGGGTCACCCAGGCCGCACTGGCCGGGGCCTTGGTGGCGGCAGGAGTGGCAGCGAAGGCCGGCGGCGCACTGAGCGCGGCGGGGACGGAAAGGGCCAACGCGACGGCAAGGGCAAGCGGCTTCATGCAGGACTCCAGTGAGCGGGTGCCTGCGACCCTACGCACTCGAGGAGGCAGCGGCAATCGGCCGGAGGTCATGGCCGCCGCCCGGCGGGCCCCCGCCCGCGCCCCACCGGCACGGACGGCGCCAACTGGGGCTCCCGGAAGCGTGCGTTACGGCTTGAGGCAGCGGCCCAGGAAATCCTCGGCCAGGCGGTAGCGGTGCAGCGCGTTGCTGCCCGACAGGCCATGCTTGGCGCCCGGGTAGGTCATCAGCTCAAAGGGCTGGCCGCGCTTCTGCAGCGCGCTCATCAATTCAGTGGAATTGGTGAACAGCACGTTGTCGTCGGCCATGCCGTGGATCAGCAGCAGGCGCGAGCGCAGGCCGTCGATGTGGGCCAGCACCCGCGCTTCTTCATAGCCCTTGGCGTTGCGCGCCGGCAGGTCCATGTAGCGTTCGGTGTAATGGGTGTCGTACAGGCCCCAGTCGGTAACCGGCGCGCCGGCCACGCCGCAGGCGTACTGGTCCGAGGCCTTGGCCAGCAGCATCAGGGTCATGTAGCCGCCGTTGGACCAGCCCTGCACGCCGATGCGCGCCGGGTCCACCCACGGCTGCTGCTTGAGCCATTCCACGCCCTTGAGCTGGTCGGCCACTTCCACCGTGCCCTGCACGCCGTACAGCGCACCGCCGAAATCGCGGCCACGGCGCGGGGTGCCGCGGTTGTCCAGCGAAAACACCACATAGCCCTGCTGGGCCAGGTACTGGTTGAACAGGTGGTCGCCTCGGCCGGGCCAGCTGTCGGTGACGGTCTGGCTGGCCGGGCCGCCATACACGTACACCACCACCGGGTAGCGCTTGGTCGGGTCGAAGCCAGCGGGCTTGATCAGGCTGTAGTTCAGCGCGGTGCGGCCGTCGGCCGCGGTGAGGGTGCCGAACTCCACCGGGCGCTGCGCATCCAGGTAGCGCGCGTACGGGTGGCTGGGATCCTCCAGGTTGTTTTCCACCAGCGTGGCGATCTTTTCGCCATTGGCACGGTGCAGCGCGATCTGCGGCGGGGTGGTGGTATTGGACCAGCTGTCCACGTACACGCTGGCGTTCTTCGCGAAGCTGGCGCTGTGCATGCCCGTTTCATTGGACAGGCGCTGCAGCGCCCCGCCCTGCAGCGGCACGGCGTACAGCTGGCTTTCGCGCGAGGAATCCACCCCGGCGCGGAAGTAGACCTTGCCGGCGTCTTCGTCCACGGCCAGCAGTTCGTCCACCGGCCAGTTGCCGCTGGTCAGTGCGGTCACGCTCTTGCCGTCATCGGACACGCGGTACAGGTGCTGGAAACCGCTGCGCTCGGACGACCACAGGAAGCCGCCCTGCTTGAGGAAATGCAGGCTGTTGTGCAGCGGCACCCACGTCGGCGACGTTTCAGTGACCAGGGTGCGCTGCTTGCCGCTTTCCAGGTCGGCCTGGATCAGTTCCAGGGTCTTCTGGTCGCGCGACTGGCGCTGGAAGGTGAGGTGCTGCGGGTCGCGCCAATCGACGCGGGCCAGGTAGATGTCCGCGTTGCGGCCCAGATCGACCCAGCGCGCGGCGGCATCGGCGCGCGGGGCGATCACACCCAGCTTGACGGTGACGTTGTGGTCGCCGGCGGCCGGGTAGCGCTGTTCGATCATTTCGGTGCGGTCGGCGTACATCTCATAGCGCTTCTGCACCGGCACCGGCGATTCGTCGATCCGCGCAAAGGCGATGGCCGAGTCGTCCGGCGCCCACCAGTAACCGGTGTGGCGGTCCATTTCCTCGTCGGCGACGAATTCGGCCACGCCATTGCCGATGGTCTCGCTGCCATCGCGGGTGAGCTGGATCTGGCGACCGCTGGCCAGGTCGATCACCCACAGGTTGCGGTCGCGCACGAAGCTGACGAAGCCGCCCTTGGGCGACAGCTTGGCATCGGTGGCGAAGCCCTCACCGTGGGTGAGCTGGCGCACGGCGGCCTTGCCCTGCTTGTCCAGGTCGTACAGGTACAGTTCGCCGCCCAGCGGGAACAGCAGGGTGCGCGCGTCGGGCGACCACTGGTAATCCACGATGCCGGTCATGGCGGCAATGCGCTGGCGCTCGCGGCGGGCCTTTTCGGCATCGCTCAGGGTTTCATCGCCGGGCAGCACTACCTTCGAATCCACCAGCAGGCGGGTCTGGCCGCTGGCGATGTCATACGCCCACAGGTCCAGCTGATTGCGGTCGGCCTCTTTGCCGCGCAGGAAGCTCACGCGGGAGCCATCCGGCGCCACCTTGGGCTTCATCAGGGTCGGGCCGGACAGCGGCAGCGGCCCGGTGATGGCATCCAGGGTGAGCTTTTCGGCGTGGGCGATGGTGGTCGAGGCGAGCATGAGGGCGAGCGAGGCAACAAAGTGGCGCATGGAAGGGTCCGGCGACGGCAGGCGGACATCCTAACGCAGGCGGCTGGGGGCGGCCTCGGAATCGGTCGCGCTGTCTGACGGGTCCCTTGGTTGGGGGAAAACGTCGGGACGGCGGCAGCGAGCCGCGTTGGATCGGTTTCGGATGACTTCGTCCGGCCAACGGCCGGGGCTACGAATTTTTACGGACGAATTGGGATTGGGATCAATCGACCATGGGCCCATCAGAATCGGGGACCATCCGCCGTGACCATTGGGATCAGGGCGCATGCGCCGGTAGCGCCGGCCGTTGGCCGGCCCAGGTGGTGCCGGCCATTGCGATGTCACCCGACCCGCCTCAGCGCTGGCCGAACAGGTGCTTGCGCTCTTCGTCGGACAGCGGCTTGCCGGCATCCGGGTTGACCTGATGCTTCAGGGCGTAGGCCCGCTGGGTCGCCGGGCGCGCGGCAATGGCGTCGTGCCAGCGCTTCAGGTTCGGGAACGTGGCGAAATCGGGCGGCAGCTTGTCGTACGCACCGATCCAGGGGTAGCTGGCCATGTCGGCGATGCTGTAATCGTCGCCGCCCAGGTAGGCGCTGCTGGCCAGGCGCTTGTCCATCACCCCGTGCAGGCGGCGCACTTCGTTGCCGTAGCGCTCGATGGCATACGGAATCTGCTCGGGCGCATACACATTGAAATGGCCCATCTGGCCGCTCATCGGGCCCAGCCCGGCCATCTGCCAGAACAGCCATTCCAGCACCGCCACCCGGCCGCGGGTGTCGGCCGGCAGGAATTTCCCCGTCTTCTCGGCCAGGTACAGCAGGATCGCCCCGGATTCGAACACGCTCTGCGGCGCGCCCCCGTCGGTGGGCTGGTGGTCGACCAGCGCCGGCATCTTGTTGTTGGGGGAAATGGCGAGGAATTCAGGCTTGAACTGGTCGCCGCTGCCGATGTTCACCGGCTTGATGGTGTACGGCAGGCCCAGCTCCTCCAGCAGCAGGGTGACTTTGTGGCCGTTCGGGGTAGGCCAGTAATACAGATCGATCATGACAGGACCCAGCGGTTCAGGAATCCCGAGTCTAGTGCGTCAGCTGGCTTGGCAGGGTCATGCCGGCCCGCTACTCTGCGGCGTCCCCCGCAACGCAGCATCCCAGCATGAGCTCGACCGAAAAGCCCATCAGCCCCCTGTCGTCCCTGATCTTCGCCTCGCGCTGGCTGCAGCTGCCGCTGTACCTGGGCCTGATCCTGGCGCAGTGCGTCTACGTGTTCCTGTTCGGCAAGGAGCTGTGGCACCTGGTCCACAAGGCCAACACCATGGGCGAGCAGGAAATCATGCTGCTGGTGCTGGGCCTGATCGACGTGGTGATGATCTCCAACCTGCTGGTGATGGTGATCGTGGGCGGCTACGAGACCTTCGTTTCGCGCCTGCGCCTGGAAAACCACCCTGACCAGCCGGAGTGGCTGAGCCACGTCAATGCCAGCGTGCTGAAGGTGAAGCTGGCGCTGTCGATCATCGGCATCTCCTCGATCCACCTGCTCAAGACCTTCATCGGCGCCGGCAACCTGGACGGCCTGCCGGCGTGCAACAGCCCGGAGTACGTCACCGCGGTGCTGGATGCCGTGGCCAAGTACGGCCCGGCCGTGGAAGCCTCGTTCAAGTGCTCCACCATGACCGGCAGCGGGGTGATGTGGCAGACCATCATCCACGCCGCATTCATCCTGTCGGCGATCGGCATTGCCTACACCGACAAGCTGATGGCCCACACCCCGAGCAAGTCGCTGGCGCACTAAGCGCCCGCCCTGCCCGCCCCGGCCCTGCAAAGCAGGGCGCGGGGATGCTAGATTGGGCACCTGCTGCACCGCGCCGGACGCTGGGAAACGTACCGGGGCTTCGGTCGGCCTGACCGCATCAGGCCTTACGTATCGTCGTTCTTCAAAGGGGAGTTGGATGTCGCACGTCAACACGAACGCCAAGGCGCGCCTGCTGGTGCCGCTGACCCTGGTGGTGGCTCTGGCCGCCTGCTCGGGCAAGGACGAAACGGCTCCGGCCGCGCCGACCGCACCGGCTGCCACGGCCGCCGCACCTGCCGCCGCGCCGCCGGCACCGGCGGTTTCGGCCAAGGTCCAGTCAATGGGGACCGAGGAACTGCGTGACCTGGCCAGCAAGGCCCTGCGCGAAAACCGCATGTACGGCCCGGCCGGCGACAACGCCATGGAGTACTACCTGGCGCTGCGCGAGAAGACCCCGGACGATGCCTCGATCAAGAGCGCGTTGTCGGACCTGCTGCCGTACACGCTGATTGCCGCCGAGCAGAGCCTGACCCGCGAGGACTTCACCGAAGGCCAGCGCCTGGTGGCGCTGATCGAGAAGGTGGACCCGACCGCACCGGCGCTGCCGCGCCTGAAGTCGGGCATCACCAACGGCATGCAGACCGCCCTCAAGCGCACCCAGGAAGAGACCGACAAGGTCAAGAAGGACGCTGAGAACAAGGTCAAGCTGCTGGCCGACCAGCAGCGCCAGCAGCAGGCCACGGAAGCGGAAGCGGCCAAGCAGATCGCTGCGCAGCAGGACGCCGCCCGCCGCGAAAGCGAGCGCCAGGACACCGAGCGCCAGGCTGCGGCCCGCCGCGAAGCCGAACAGCGCCAGCAGGCTGCCGCTGCCGCCCAGGCCGCTGCTGCCCGCCAGCCCACCGCCGCACCGGCCGCTGCCGCCGCCCTGCGTCCGATCAGCACCCCGGCGCCGCGCTACCCGACCGACGCACTGCGCGCCGGTACCTCGGGCGAAGTGCTGGTGGAAATCACCGTGGGCACCGACGGTTCGGTCACCAGCTCGCGCGTGCTGCGCGCCACCCCGGCCCGCATCTTCGACCGCGAAGCGCTCAACGCGGTCAAGCGCTGGAAGTTCGAACCGGTCAGCGCCCCGGTCACCACCCGCCGCACGCTGTCGTTCGCGCCGGGCGGTTGATCCACTGCTGATGGATACAACAAAAAACCCCGGAGCGATCCGGGGTTTTTTTTTGGCCTCAACCGGAGATCGCGAGGCGCTCCTGGTGGTAACGGCGTACGGCCGCGAACCACAGCAGTGCCGCCAGGCCGAAGCCTGCCACCAGGTACACCGCCCACATCTGCGGGCTGATCGGTTCGTGGCGGATGATCTTCAGCAGCATCTGGTTCTGCGCCAGGAACGGCACCGCCAGCTGCCACAGCTCGGACTTCACCGGGTACACCATCAACGCGTAACCGGGCAGCATCGGCAGCAGCATCAGCCAGGTCATGTGGCTCTGCGCCTCCTTCATGCTCTTGGCCGCTGCCGAGAGGAAGGTCAGCAGCGAGGTGCCGATGAACAGGATCGGCATCATCACGAACAGCATCTGCAGCATCGACAGCAGGCCCATGTTGAGCTGCCGCGCCGCCGCACCGGTGGACAGCTGCGCGCTGAGCTTGAACGCCGCCAGCGTGAGCAGCAGCGACACCACGCCCACCACGCAGGCGGCGGCGATCTTGCCGCTGACGATGGCGCTGCGCCGGGCCGGGGTGGCCAGCAACGGTTCCAGCGACTGCCGCTCACGCTCGCCCGCAGTCGTGTCCATCACCAGGTAGGCACCGCCCAGGAACGAGGTGATGGTGAGCAGGATCGGCAACAGCAGCGACAGCATCACACCGCGCTTGGCCTCGGCCGTGGCCAGGTCCTGGGTGGCCACGTCCAGCGGGCGTGCCACCTGCGCGTCGATACCGCGCGCCAGCAACCGCAGCGCGCCCACCTGCTGGCTGTAACCGGTGAGGGCCGCCTTCAGGCGTGCGGTGGGAATATCGGCATCGCGGCGGGTGCTGTCCTGCACGATCTCCACCAGTGCCGGGCGACCCTCGGCCCAGTCCTTGCCGAACTCCGGACTGATGCGAAGGGCGATGTCGATCTTCTGGTCACGGATCTCCGCGGTCAGGTCCTTCGGCGGGTCCACCGCGTTGAGTCCCTGCGAGGCCAGGAAGCGCACCAGGTTGGGGGCGTGCTCGCGGCCGATGGTGGGAATGTCCAGCGGGGTGTCGATCTGGGTCTTGAACCGGGTCTCGGCCAGCTTGCCCATGCCCAGGATCAGCACCGGGTACAGCAACGGCCCGAGCAGCAGGGTGAGCGCCAGGGTACGGCGGTCACGCGAGAGGTCGCGCAGTTCCTTGCGCATGACGGTCAACAACGTGGCAAACGCGCTCATGCGTGCAGTCCTTCTTCATTGCCGATCGCCTTCACGAAGGCATCTTCCAGGTTCGCTTCGCCGGTCAGCGCGCGCAGCTCATCGGCCGTGCCGGCGGCCATCACCGTGCCCTTGGCAATGATCACGATCGTGTCGCACAGCGCGGCCACCTCCTGCATGATGTGGCTGGAGAAGATCACGCAGCGGCCTTCGTCGCGCAGCTCGCGCAGGAACCCCCGCAGCGCGCGGGTGGTCATCACGTCCAGGCCGTTGGTGGGTTCGTCCAGGATCACGTTGCGTGGGTCGTGCACCAGCGCGCGCGCAATGGCGGTCTTGGTGCGCTGCCCCTGGGAGAAGCCGTCGGTCTGGCGGTCCAGGATGTCTTCCATGTCCAGCGCCTTGGAGAGCACCTTGGTGCGCTCGCGGATGTGCGCTGCACTCATGCCGTGCAGCTCGCCGAAGTAGGCGATGTTCTCGCGCGCGGTCAGCCGCTTGTACACGCCGCGTGCGTCGGGCAGCACGCCCAGGCGGCGACGGACCTCCACCGGGTGGGTGGCCACGTCCAGTCCATCCACCAGCACCCGGCCCTGGTCGGGTGACATCAGGGTGTAGAGCATGCGCATGGTGGTGGTCTTGCCGGCGCCGTTGGGGCCGAGCAGGCCGGTGATGCGACCGTCTTCGGCCTGGAAGCCGACGTTGTCCACCGCCTTGATCAGGCCGGTCTTGGTCTTGAACGCTTTATGCAGGTTCTCGGCGACGATCATGGTTCCCATCCGTTGAACGAGGTGAAGGCCGGCACCGCGGTGAGGGTATCCAGGCAGGAGGCGTCGAGTGCCTTGGCGTCGGCCTTGTCCATGAACTGCGCGAGCAGGCGCGGCATGCAGCCGGCGCCAAGGGTGCCATGGCCCTGGCCCTTGGCCACGATGTGGCGGCCGTTGGGCAGGTGCTTGAGCACCTGTTCTGCGTAACGCGGCGGGGTGACCGGGTCAAATTCGCCCGACAGCAGCAGCGCCGGCACGTCGGTGCTCAACGGCGCGGTGAAGTTCTTCGGGCGCGTGCCCACGTTCCACACCGGGCAGGCGGCGAAGAACATGCGCGCCACTTCCGGGCCAAGCAGGCGGTCGCCCGCCGGGGCTTCCTGGTAGCGGTCGGCGTCTTCGGCGCAGATCACCGACCACTGCATGCCCTGGTTCATCTGCCCGGCCATGTTGCGGGTAGCCAGGCTGTTGAGCGACATCAGCGGCGCGTAACGGCCCTGCGCGGCTTCGTCCAGCACCACCGGCAGCAGCGAGGACAGTTCCGGCATGTACGAGAACATGAAAGCCAGGCTGGTCACGGTGTTGGCGCTGATCGGGTCGCGGCGTACCGCGGCGGTGCCCGGGTCACGGTACTCCACCTCCACCGGGGCCTTGGCCAGGGTGGTCATGACGTTGCGCAGCTGGGTGCGGGTTTCGACCGGGAAGCGCTTGGCGCAGGCCGGGTCCTTGCGGCACTGGGCGGATTGCAGCTCGATCGCCGATTCGAAGGTGTTGGCGAAATCGCCGCCCACCGCCAGGTCGTTCGGCGCCACCCCGTCGATCACCACCGCACGGGTGTGCTGCGGGAAGCGCGCGGCGTACTGCTGGGCCACGCGGGTACCGTAGGAACCGCCGACCAGGTTGATCTTGTCCACGCCCAGCGCAGCACGCACCGCGTCCAGGTCACCAATGGCCTGGGTGGTGGTGTAGAAGCGGGTGTCGGCACGGTCGGCCACCGCGGCAGCGCAGCGGGTGGCGAACTCGGCGATCACTTCGGGCGTGGCCGCCGCGTTCTCGTCGAACGAAAGCTCCTTGCCGTCGGCATCCACGCAGCTGAGCGGGTTGGATTTGCCGGTGCCGCGCTGGTCCACCAGGATGATGTCGCGCTTCTTGCGCACGTCGCGCAGCGACTGGTTGATGATGGCCGCCACCTGCGTGGCCGACTGACCCGGCCCGCCAGCCAGGAAGAACACCGGGTCCTGCTTGCCCTCGCCTTCGTTGGCGGTATCCAGCAGGGCGATGTTGAGCCCGATCCTGCGGCCAGTGGGCGCATCGGGGTTCTCGGGCACCTGCAGCGTGGCGCACTCGGCTTCCACGTTGTTGCTGGCCTGGGCGCTGGTAAGGGTGCAGGGCTTGAACGTCAGTGTTCCGTACTGGCGCTCGGCCGCTTCCGGGGGTGCCTCCGGGGTGGCCTGGCAGGCCGCCAGCAGCAGCAACGCCGCACTGGTGGCCAGGGGACGGCAGGAAAGTCGCATTTCGATCGCATCCTGGATTGAAGGGTCTCAGCATGCCATGACGGATGGGCGGGCTGGATGTGACCGAAGGGGGGATGGGTTAGCCGGGCCGCGATGGAAGCGCCGATGGCGTCAGGAAGCGGCGCAGGTCCTGAAGGGCTGCATGGTGGAGCTGGGACACCCGGCCCTTGCTGACGCCCAGCTGCTCGGCCAGTGTCTTGAACGCCAGATGCTCGAAGTAGTGCGCATGGATGAGCAGGCGCGAGCGCTCCGGCAGGCGCTGCAGCGCCAGACGCAGCCGGGAATTCATCAGGCTGCGCTCGGTGTATTCCTGCGCCGTGCACAGCTGTGCGTCGACCTCTGCTGCTTCGCTGTCGAGCAGAAAGGCCAGGCCCAGCCCGACGATGTCGTTGACCAGCTGATCAAGCGGGCTGGCGTCCTCCACCGGTTGGCCCCTTCGCACCGACTGCAGCCGCTCACGTGCTGGGCCCGCGTCGTGTTCGCCCCGGCCGGCACTGAACTGCCGCACCTCATTGAAGATCGCCCCACGCACCCGCGCGATCGCGTACCCAGGAAAGGGGATCCCACGTGCCGGATCGAACCGCGACATGGCTTCCAGCAATCCCAGCGATGCACTCTGGCGAAGGTCTTCGCGCGGGATGCGCAGGCCCGCCACACGGCGATGGATCCGGTCGGCCAGCGTCTCTGCCCACGGCCTGTACCGGGCCGCCAGCTGCTCGCTGGCCCCGGATCCGCCCGTCTGCAGCGCGCGCCACAGATCCATTTCGCCGGCATTGGTGTCCACTCCTGTCAGTTCCAGAAGCTCCCCAGCAACGCCTTGGCCGTCAGCACCCAGCCGTCAATGAGGATGAACAACAGGATCTTCAACGGCAGGCTGATGGTTGTGGGGGGCAACATGATCATGCCCAGCGCCATGAGGATCGCGCTGACCACCAGATCGATCAGCAGAAATGGCAGGAAGATGACGAAACCAATCTGGAACGCCGTTTTCAGTTCGCTCAGCAGGAAGGCCGGCACCAGGTGCGAGAACGCCACATCCTTGGCCGTCTTGGGCATCGGTGCCTTTGCCATCTCGAGCACCACTTTCAGGTCGCTCTCGCGGGTCTGCGAAATCATGAACTGGCGCAACGGATCCTTGCCCCGCTCGATGGCCTCGCTGGCGGTGATCTGCTGGCTCAGATAAGGCGTCAGCGCGTCCTGGTCGATCTTGCCCGCCACCGGTGCCATGGTGAACCAGGTCAGGCACAGCGCCAGCGTGATGATCACGCTGTTGGGCGGCGTCTGCGGCAGGCCCAGCGCGTGGCGCAACAGCGACAGTACGATCACGATGCGCGTGAACGAGGTCATCGCGATCATCATCACCGGCACCAGCGACAACAGGCTCAACAACACGAAGTTGCGCAGGACAGGTGAGAAATCCTGCCGCGCCACTTCATCGGCCATGCTGTCGAGAGCGCTGGCCTGCGCCTGCAGTGCGAACCCCAGCACGCAGGCACCCGCGATCAGCGCGATGCAGCGCGACAGGCGTGCGCGGGAGTTACGGCGTTGCATCGGATTTCTCCACACGGTGGAGCTGTACCTGCGCGCTCGACTCCACTACCAGGTACTCGCCCTCGCCACTCTGTATCCGGTGCACCGAGGTACGCGGGCTCAGCCGCAGCGTGCCGGTCAGGCGCAGGTCCTGGGCGGGCGCCGGGCGAGCAAGCACCGCGGCACCCAACCAGCGCTGCAGCCAGCCGCGGCGCCGGGCGGCGTAGAGCCCCACCAGCACCACGGCCAGCAGCAGCACGGTCATGCCCAGCGCCTGCGCCGCGTCGGCACCGCCGCTGCTGCCTTCCTCACGGAACGCGATGGGTGGCGCGGTGTGGGCCGTGGTTGCGGTCACAGCAGTTCCAGGATGCGCACGGCGTAGTGGTCGTCCACCGCCAGCAGCTCGGCGCTGGCCACCACGCGGCCATTGAGCAACAGCGACACCGGCGCTTCCAGACCCTGGTCGAGTTTCAACTGGTCCCCGCTCTTCATGGCCAGCAGCTGTTCAATGCTGAGCGTCAATGAGCCGATCTGTGCGGTCATGCGCACTTCAACATGGCCCACCAGCGCCAGTGCCGGGTGTGGGGTGCCGAGACCGGAGAGCTGTTCGGCAAGGCTGCTCGATGCTGCAGCGGTCGTGGATGTGGTTTCCATGGACGGGTACCTGTTAGTGGATTTTCTCGGCCTTGATGGCCTTGTGTTGATCGAGCGCGGTCAGCCGACCGGTGAAGACGGCAGGCCCCTCCGCGACGCCCAGGGTGACCGGCGCCGTCAACGCAATGCCGGTGCGAAGGATGTCGCCGGGCCGCAGCGAGCTCACCAACGACACATCCACTGTGCCCAGCTCGAGGGATGCGGTGATCGCTACGGTGGTCTGCGCCAGCGCCGAGGTGCGGCGGTGCAGCGGCTCCCCTTTGGATGGCGTCGGCGCGAGCCGGTCGCACAGTCGCGGGTCCAGCAGAAGGCAGAAGCCGATCTCACCCACGCGTACTTCCGTGCAGACCCAGCCGTAGCGGTCGGACATCACCTCAACCGGTGCTTCGGCCTGTTCGACTGGCGTCGCCGCGGCCCCCAGCAGCGCCGAAAGGAGAGCCGCCAGCGCATCCTCGCCTACGCCCAGCGCCGCGTTGAAATCGGCGGCCACGCGCGTGGGTGCGCCGGCCAGAGCGCCCCCAAGGCGTGCAATGGCGGCCCGATCCAGCCCGGCCACGACACTGGCGCCAGCGGCGGAGGTTGCCAGCTGATATGCCGCTGCCTGGAGCGACGCATGGGGTAGATCGTTCACCACCACCGCGCCAGGCGCCACTGCCCAGTTCCGCTGCCAGTCCTGCAGCAACGGCTCAAGTGCAGTGCGCACGGCGAGGCGGCGGGCCGGCCCCTGCCATCGAATGACATGCGCGTTCATCAGCCGCCCCGCGTGCTGTTGTAGAGCTGTTCGATCATTTCATTGCTGACGGTCATGACCCTTGAACTGGCCTGGTAGCCGCGTTGGATGATGATCATGTCGGCGAACTCGCGGGTGAGGTCGATATTGGACATCTCCAGGCTGGAACCGGCGATCTTGCCGTAGCGGCCCTTGCCGGCCGTGCCGATCTCGCGCTGCGAGTCATCCACGCCGGACACGATCCGGCCGCCGCTGAGCTTCAACGCGCTTTCGTTGGCGAACAGGGCAAGCGCTACCTGGCCGCCACTGCGCTTCTCGGTCGTCGAGTAGGTCAGCTGCAGCACGCCCTTCTCGTCGAACTTCATGGTGGTGATCGGAAGCACGCCGTGGCCGTCGTCCACCTTCGCGGTGAGGCCAGAGGGCGTGCCCGATTGCGACGTCATGCCATTGAACGAACCCGGCGTACCGAAATCGAAGGTGAGCGTCTGGTCGCCCGCGGCGCTGGGCAACACGATGTCCAACGTGCTGTAACCGGCCTGGGGAAGGCCCTGCACGCTGAAGCGCACCTCGCCGGTGCCGAGCGTGGCGCCGGTATCGTCCAGCACCAGAACATCGAACGCGCCGGGGATCTGCGCGACGCTGCGGCTGAACTGCATCTTCAGCACGCGCGCCGTGCCGGTGGCGTCGTAAACGGTGATGGAGTTCAGGTCCACGGGCGTGGCAGGTACCGTCGGCGAGGCGCTGCTCGGCACCAGGTTGCCGCTGACATGCACGCCGGTGGTAGCCACCGCGCCTACCGTGCGCAGGCCCTCGATGGTGATCGGCGATAGTGTGCCGGTAGCGTCGGTTGCCATGACTTCGTAGCTGTTGACGCTGTCCACCAGCACGCCATCATCGTTGAAACGGAACTGGCCTGCGCGCGTGTAGTGCAGCGCGCCGGCGCCGTCGCGCAGCACGAAGTAGCCGTCCCCATCGACTGCCAGATCGGTTGCGTTACCGGTCTGGCGCGTGTCACCGGCCACTGTGCGCAGGTCTTCTCCCACGATGCGCGTACCGAGATTGCCTTCGATGTTGGCGAAGAACGAATCGCTGCCCCGGAAGCCCGGGGTGTTCATGTTCGACACGTTGTTGGAAACGGTGTTCAGGCTGCGCGAGAAGCTGAACAATCCGGAGAGGCTGGTGAACAAGGCCTGGAACATGGCGTATCTCCTGGATCAGGGCGAGCTGGCGGGCTGCACGAGCGACACCTGCGACAGCTTCACCCCCGTGCTGACCTGGCCTGCGCTGTCGCGCACGCTCAGTTCCGGGCCGCTGGTGCCGAACTGCACCGCGATCACGCGGCCAGAGGTGTTGCCACCTTCGCCTGCGATTTCGACCTGGCGGTCAATCAGGCTCACCGCCTGGCTGGCAGCCGACATCGTGAGCTGGTCGGCCGTGTTCTGGCTCAGCTGGCGCGATTGCTCCAGCGCGGAGAACTGCGCCAGCTGCGCCAGGAACTCGCGGTTGTCCACCGGCTCCATGGGGTCCTGGAACTGCAACTGGGCCAGGAACAGCTTGATGAAATCGTCCTGGTTGATGGTGTTGTTGTTGGTCAGCTCGGTCTGCTGGGTGCCCAACGTGCTTCCGATTGCATCAACGGCCATGGTGGTTTCCTGTTGCGGGGTCGGGCGCGCGCCAGAGTTCATGGCCGTTGACGCTTACGCGCGTCAGCGCCAGACCCTGGTCACGGGCGAAGAGGTGCAGCTGCTCCAGCAGCTTCGGGTGGTCGGCATCGTCCAGGCGGTAGTCACGCAGGCGAAGCTGCAGGTCGCCGCCACTGCCGCGCAGCCATTGCAGCCAGCGCTCCTGCCATGGCACGCCGGTATCGGCCTGCAGCGCAGCGCTGGTGGTGGAGGCGGGGCGCTCCGATGCGCGCGCCGTGTCGCGCAGGCCCAACAGGGGCAAGGGCAAGGATGCATTTGCTGGCATCGTCATGGCCGGCGCAGGTGCGATCCCAGACGGTTGGATGCCAGCTGCCTGCCCGGATTCGCCCGGCGCAGCCAGCGCAGCACCCGGTTGCAGCATCAGGAACAAGGCTGTCTGCGCGGTGGCGCCGGGCAACTGCTGGGACAGGCGCGGGTTTGCGGCCAGTCCCCACGGCAGGGCAATCGTGCGGATCGCGCCCTGCTCGTCCTGCAGGTCCACTTCAACCGGCGCCGACGCCACGCCCGCGTCCGGCAGGGTCGCCGCCACGGCATGTTCGAATGCGCGTGGCGCGGGGTCGCCCGCGCGCCGCTCTGGCGCACGCACCAGCGGAATCAGATTCGGGTCGAGCAGGGGCGTGATCATGTCGCGTCTCCACGTAGCCGGCGGGCAAGCAGCAGATCGCTGCGGTCGTCGAAGTCGCGGACGTCGCTGGCCTGCTGTAAGCGCGCGCGTTCCTGGGCCAGGTGATCGCCCACCTGATCGCGCTGGCGCTGCGCCGCCAGGTGCTGCGCAGCGGCCAGCGCGGTGCGCGCCCCTGCCTGCTCATGCGCGCTGCGCCGATCGCGGACATTCTCCAGCAGGCCTTCCATCAGCTGCGCCACCAGCGCGGCGCGGCCGAGATCGAGGCTGCTGCCCTGCCCCGCGCTACCGGCTTGCTGCTGGCCGTGCTCTAGCGCGGAACGGGCGCGCTGAAGCGCGTTCAGCTGCGCATTCTCGTCGTGCTGCGCGAGCCGATGCGCGGTTTCCTGCTGGCCGTGCTGGAAATCACGCAGACGGTGCAGTGCCGCCAGGGCGCGTTCGCGCTGACTCATGGCACCGACTCCCTGGCGAGTACGCCGCGCAGCTGCTGCAGGGCCTGGGGCCGGCCGCAGCGCGTTTCGGCTGCCTGCTGCAGGAAGGCCTCCATGTCCGCGCGCCGTTGCAGGATGCCATCCAGCTCCGGGTTGACGCCGGGTTGGTGCGCACCCAGCTCGACCAGATCGCGTGCGCGCTCATAGACCGCCAGTTCGCGTCGCGCCCGGCGCGCCGTGTCCTGCTCGTCGGCGCTGGCCACCGCGCCGATCAACCGGCTTGCGCTGTGCAGCACGTCGATGGCCGGGTGATGGCCACGCGCCGCCAGCTCGCGGTCCAGGATGATGTGGCCGTCCAGGATGGCGCGCATGTGATCGGTGATTGGCTCGTTCATGTCGTCCCCCTCGACCAGTACACTGTAGATGCCGGTGATCGAGCCGCCGCCGCGGACCCGGCCACAGCGTTCCAACATGCGAGGCAGCTGCGCGAACACCGACGGGGTGTAGCCCCGGAAGGTGGGCGGCTCGCCGATGGACAAGCCGATGTCACGCTGTGCCATCGCAAAGCGGGTCATCGAATCGACCACCAGCAGCACCGCTTTGCCCTGGTCGCGGAAGTACTCCGCCACGGCGTGCGCCGCATACGCCGCCTGGGTGCGCATCAGCGCAGGTTCGTCAGCGGTTGCAACCACCACCACCGAGCGTTTCAGGCCTTCGGCCCCCAGCGAGTGCTGCAGGAAATCGTGCACCTCGCGGCCGCGCTCGCCGATGAGGGCCAGCACGGTCACATCCGCATCGACCTGGCGCGCAAGGGCGCCCAGCAGGGTGCTCTTGCCAACGCCGCTGCCGGCCATGATGCCCACGCGCTGGCCTTCGCCCAGCGTCAGCAGGGTATCGATGGCACGCACGCCTGTTTCCAGCGCCCGCTCGATAGGCAAACGGTGCAACGGGTTGATCGGCGGGCGCGTCAACGGATAGCGCAGCTCGAGATTCAGTTCAGGGCCGTCGTCCAGTGCACCGCCATGGGCATCGATGACCCGACCCAGCAGTGCGTCGCCAACGCCGACGTCGACCCCGCGCCCCAGCGACCGCACCAGATGCCCCGGCGCAATGCCGGTCAGCTCGCCATACGGCATCAGCTGGGTCAGGCCGGCGCGGAAACCCACCACCATCGCGTCTACGCGGTGCCCACCGTTACCTTCGATCAGGCAACGCTCGCCCAACACCACGTCCGGCCCCAGCGCCTCGACCACCATCCCGTTGAACGACTCCACACGGCCCAGCCGGCGTGCCGTCGGCACGCTGCGCAGCTGTTCCAGCAGGGCGTCCAGGCCGATGGCAGTCATCGGGGCTGCGCCGCCAGGCCAGCGAGCAACGCCGTGCGGATCGCGTCCAGGCGCACATCCACGCCACCATCGACAATGCCGGTGCTGGTCTGCAGCTGCGCTTGCCCCGGTGCCAGGCCGGGCGCCGATTCCACGCGCACCTGTGCATCGGCCAAACCTTCCACCACGTCATGCAGGGCCGGCGCCACCCGCAACACCACCGGGCGTTCGCGCTGCTCTTCCAGCAGCTGCGCGCACACCTGGCGGAAGTCGGCCGTGGCGGTGCCGTACACACGCGTGGCGGCTGCAAACGCCAGCACGGCGGCCGCTTCCAGGGTTCGTGCTTCCAACTGCTGGACCTGTTCCGGCACGGCGTGCAGCAGGTCCGCCAGCAGCTGCTGCTGCATGGCCAGTGCCTGCAGGCGTGCGTCATGCGCCGCTTCCTGTGCCGTGCTCTGCTCACGCAACTGCTTCTGCAGCGCGGTGGCCGCCGCCGCTTCGCCCAGGCGCAGCCCCTCCTGCCGCGCCTGCTCCAGTACAGCCGTGCGCTCTTCGGCCAGGGTGGGGCCGGGCGGCGCGAACGGCACCGGTGCTTCGTCCACCACCGCAGCGGCGGCAGCCGTGGGTACGCCCAAGGCCTGCGACAGGCTCATTGCTGCACCCGGCATCGGGCTCACGCGCTGCATGTCAGCCCGCCTCCGGTGCGTTGAGCAGGCGCGTGCGCAACGACGCCTCAAGCCCCGGCGGCAGGGTGGGCACGCTGCCCAGCAACGGCGTGACCGCAGTGCGGCTGGCCGGTTCCAATGCGGCAAGGCAGAACTCGCGCTCTGCGCCATGAACGCATGCCAGCGCGCGCGCCAGCCAAGGCGAGGACACGCGGCCGGCGAACGCATTCCAATCGATACGTGCGCCCATATCGGATGCGATGCGCGCCGGCGCTTCCGCATCCAGCCAACCGGCGGGCAGGGCATCAATGGGCAGCGCCGACGCCACCAGCTCGGCCAGCACCTGCTGTACCAGCGCCGCGTCGGCAGGCGGAAGTGCCGCCAGCAGCGCGGTCTGGTCGCGCCGGTGCAGTGGCGCCAACAGCAGCGCGCAGCGGCGATGCGCTTCGGCGATGTCCGGCGCGCTCATCACTGGCGTCCGTCCTGCAGCCACAGGCGCATCTTCTGCAGCGCCTCTTCGCGCTGCTGCGCGGTCAGGCGCGCCGGCTGGCGGCGCCGCAGGCCGATCCACAGCCAGGTGGCGACGATACCGAGCAGGGCAGCGGCGATCAGCCGCCAGCCGTAGCCCTGCACCGGCGCCTGCCGGTTCGGCGCCCGCTCAACGGCAGCAGTGGGCGCCGGCGTGACGGTGCCGCCGGCCGGTGCCGCCACCGTCTCCTTGGGCGCCGCTACGCGGCCCTGGCCCAGCCGGGAGATTTCAAGCTGATCGCCGCGTTCGAAATCCATGCCGGCCGCCGCCGCCACCAGTGAGCGCAGGCGGTACAGCTCGACGTCGTCCAGCCGCGCGGGCACCACCACGGCCACCGACAATCGCTCGACACGGCCCGGGGCACGGTTGACCTCCTGCCGGGTGGTACCAAGCACGTACTCGGTGTCCTCTTCCTGACGCGGCGCATTGGCGCCTTCCTGCTGCGGCTGGGTGGTGGTGCGGCGGCGCTGCACCAGCCCGGTGCCCTGCTCGCCCATCGCAACCGGGCGTTCGCTCACTTCGCGGACCGCGTCGTAGTTCAGCGTGGCATCCACCGACACCGCGAAATCGCCGGCATTCATGGTCTTGCCCAGCAGGCTTGCCACCCGCGTGGTGATCGCCTGCTCCACTTCGCCCTTGCGTTCACCCTGCACCTGCTCACCGCTGGCGGCAACGCCCGGCGCACCACCGGACAGCAACGCGCCCTCCGAATCGAGCACAGACACCTGCTCCGGCTTGAGCCCTTCCACCGACGCGGCCACCAGGCTGCGGATGCCATCCAGCTGGCCGCGGCTCAGGCGCTGGCCCGGCGAGAGCGACAGCGCGACCGATGCTTTGGAGCCATCTTCCTGCTCGGCAAACAGCCCCTGGCGGCGGATGGTGAGGTGCACCCGGGCATCCAGCACGCCGGGCAGGCTGGTGATGGTGCGTTCGATTTCGCCCTGCAGCGCCCGCTGGTAGTTGACCTTCTGCGCGAACTCGGTGACCCCGAAGTCCGATTCGTTGAACAGCTCGAAGCCGACGTGACCGCCCTTGGGGATGCCCGCCGATACCAGGCGCATGCGGGTTTCATACACCGCTGCCTCGTCCACGCTGATCGAGGTACCGCCCTCGCCCAGGCGATAGGGCACCTTCCAGTCGCCCAGCGCCTGCACGATCTCGGCCGCATCGGACTGCCGCAAGTTGCTGAACAGCGTCTGCTGGCGCGGAGCCACCAACCAAGCCACCACCGCGACGGTGGCGCCCAGCACCAGCAGGATGCCGACCAGCAGGCCGGCGCGTGCGGGCTTGGACAGCGAGGTGTAGAAAGACGGAACGTTCATGGTCAGAGCTGCATCCGTGCCAGTTCCTGGTACGACTCAAGCAACCGGTTGCGCACTTCCACCGCGAAGGTCAGCTCGATGCGGGCCTGTTCCATGGCGATCATCACCTCGTGCACCGGCACGTCCTTGCCGCTGGCCAGCGCCTGGGTCGCAGCATCGGCGGCCTGCAGGCGGCTCTCAAGGTGCTGCACGCCCTGCCCGATCGCAGCCGAAAAGTCGGTCACGGGGCTGGACCCGGTGCTGCCGATGGGGGTGCCGCGCAGCGCGTCGAGCGCGCCGATTGCTTCAATCGCCATTACTTGGCTCCAATATCGAGCGCGCGCAGCGTCATGCCGCGCAGCAGGTTGAACGAACGCACATTGGCTTCGTAGCCACGGCTGGCGGTCATCAACGTGGTCATCTCCTGCACCATGTCGACCCGCGCGTAGTGCACGAAGCCCTGCGCATCGGCCATCGGATGGCCCGGATCGCTGACCTCGCGGGTGTCGGCAGGAACGGACTGCAGGCGCGCGGCGAAATCGGCGCCGGTGCCCACCTGCCAGCGTTGTGCAGCGGTAGTGGCCGGCAGCGCCACGTTGGCACTGGCGATGTTGCGGCTGGCCGCGTCCAGGCGCAGGCGCTCCTGGGCCATGCCGGCGCGCACCGTATCGAGAATGCTGTCGATGGCCATGCTCAGCTCCTACCCGTCACGGCAAGGCGCATCAGCCCGAACTGGCGGCTGAGTACCTCGCCCAGGGTCTGGTAGTTCATCGATGCCGCAGACATTTCAGCCACCTGGGTATCCAGGCCAAGCGACGCTGCCTCCACGCTGCTGTCGCGTGGCGACAGCGCCGCCAGCGCATGCAATCCAGCAGACAGGTCGGCAGACGAGGCGCGGCCTTCGCCATAGGCCGCCAGCAGGTTTTCCAGGCCGGCGAAATCGATCGTCCGCGCGCGTGCGCCCGGGGTGCCGGCCCGGGCGACGTTGCTGCTGGCCAGCTCCGCCCGAAGCTGCTGCAGGCCCATGGACAGCCTCACGGCATCCAGCGTAGATGCATCCATTTCCTTCCCCCTGTTATTGAATGACCAGCTCGCCATCGAGCGCGCCGGCGGTCTTGATCGACTGAAGCACTGCAATCACATCCCGCGTGGTCAGGCGCGCGGTGCGCAGCGCACTGATCAGGTCGGCCACCGATGCGCCTTCCGGCATCTGCACCAGCGGCGCTACTCCTTCATCCGCATCGATACGCGTGGAAGGCGTCACCACCGACGCAATGCCGCTGCTGGGGCGGTAATAGATGCCATCGGGCTGCGACACCTGGAACTCATTGCGGATCTCGATTTTCAGCCCACCATGCGACACGCTGACCCGGCCCAGCCGCACGTCGCCGCCGGCCACCACCGTACCGGTACGCTCGTTGACCACCACCCGTGCCTTGCGCTGCTGTTCGAGGGTGAGGTTTTCCAGGCGCGAAATGACCGCGACCAGATCGCCTGGCGGGCGCGCGAAGGTGACGCTCACCTTCCCGGCGTGCTCGGCACGTGCACCGCTCACATCGCCCATGCCGCGGATGGCATCGGCAATACGCGTGGCATTGGTGAAATCGGGTTCGTTGAGCACGATGGAGAGCGACTTGCCGTCGGTATCCACCTGCAGGGGCGAGGCCTGTTCGATGCTGCCGCCGGACGGAATCCAGCCCACCGTGGGGTGGTTACGCTGCAGCGATGCTGCCAGCCCTTCGAACTGATAGCCGCCTACCGACAGCGCGCCCTGCGCCATGGCATACAGCCGGCCATCGGCTCCGCGCAGCGGCGTAAGCATCAGGGTGCCGCCGGTCAGGCTGCGTGCGTCGCCGGACGAGGCCACCTGCACGTCCACCAGCTGGCCCGGCTCGGCGAAGGCCGGCAGGCGCGCGGTGACGATGACCGCCGCCACGTTGCGGCTGGCCACGTCCTGGTCGGACACATTCACCCCGAAGTTGCGCAGGGTGTTGGCGACCGACTGCACCGTGGCGCGGTTGCGACTGGAATCGCCGGAGCCGGACAGACCAAACACCAGCCCATAGCCGGTGAGCTGGTTCTCGCGCACACCGGCAACGCGGGCGATGTCCTTCACCTTCACCGTGGCGGCAAGCGTGGGGCTGGCGACACCCAGCAGCGCCAGCAACGAAAGGCAGAGCAGACGCATGGTGCTCACAGCAACCTCAACCATTTCAGGGCGCGGTAGATCATGCTCTGGCGCTGCGAGGTGCTGACATCACCCACGCCGTCCAGTTCGATGTCCGCATTGGCGATCCGGTGCGACCAGACCGTGTTGTCCGCGGCGATGTCCTGCGGCCGCACCCGGCCGCGCAGGCGGATGTGCTGGCGTTCGCGGTTGACCAGCAGCGTCTGCTCGCCTTCGATATCCAGCATTCCATCCGGCTGCACCGCCACCACCTGCACCGAAATCTGCGTGCGCAGCTCGCCGCTGCGGGTGGTCTGCGCGCCGCCGGCATTGCTGCCGTTCAACCCGGCCTTGGCCGAATAGTTGGTGCTCGGCGAGGACAGCGATGCCCCCAGTGCCAGCTGGCTGGACGCATCGGTGGCCGCCTGCGACTTGGCGCGCGTGGCTTCGGCCACGTACACGGTGAGCACGTCTCCGGGCTGGTAGGCGCGGTGGTCGGCCATCAGCGGCCGATAGTTCTCCACATCCACCAAGGTCTGCCGCGTGGGCGCGGCGTGCGCGGCGGCCGTTGCGGCCATCAACACGACACAGGCCAGCACGCGCTGCTGCAGCTTATTCATGGACCTGTACCTTTCCCGGGGCGGTGACCACTGCGACCACTGTTTCCGTTGCATAGCTGGGCCGAACCGGAATGCGCTCGCCCACGCGCCCGTCCTGCAGCGCGACCGCCTCGGCCGACAGCTGGATGGCACCGTGCTGGACCAGCAATTGCACGTTCTGCATGCCCTGCACCGCAGGGCGCGTTTCGATGCTGTCTTCGGTGAGAGGCGTTCCGGCGCGCACGTCGGCGCGCAGGCGGTAGCCTTCAACCGGGCGCTCAGCCAGCGACGCACTACCGCAGCACACCATGTCCACGGCTGCCTGCTGGAGCTGCACCTCGTCCAGCGCGGTACGCGCGGTGTAGTCGGCACCGAACACCAGCACCGTGCGCACATCGCTGGCGGTGACCGGCAGGCTCAGCGTACGCACCAGACGTCCATCCGCGCGCAGGCGCACCGGCACCGTGGCGCGTGCGCGCGGCCAGCGCCCGGCAACCTCGCCAATCTCCACGCTCACCTGCCCGGCCGGCCAGGCCTGCGCGTTCAGCCCGCCCACACTCACCCGTGCACTGCTGCCCTGGGCGAGCAGGCGCGCCTGCAGCGCCGCCTGCACCTGCGCAGCCAGCGCGGCGCCTGGGTCGCCGGTATTTCCGGCGGCCAGCGCGAGCCACAGCAGCGATGTCGTCAGTGACATGCCTCAGCGCCTCAGGTTGTTGATCGTATCCATCACCTGGTCAGCGGCCTGCAGCACGCGGGCATTGAGCTGATAGGCGCGCTGGGCCAGCACCAGGCTGGACATCTCTTCGATGATCTCCACGTTGGCCATCTCCATCTGGCCCTGGCGGAGCTTGCCGGCACCGTCGTCGCCGGCGCGGCCGTACACCGCGGTGCCGGCCTGCTGGGTGACCGCATAGAGGTTGTCGCCGATGGAGCGCATGGCATCCGCAGCAGCGAACCGCACCACTTCGATGTTGCCCACCACGGTGCGCTCCAGCTCATCGGGCATCTGCACGGTGACCTCGCCCTCGGGCGAGATGCGCATGTCGATGCCTTCGCGCGGAATCTGCACATCGCCCGCCAGGCGCAGGCCCTGGAAGTTGCGCAGGTAGCCCTCCTCATCCACGCGGAACTGGCCGCTGCGCGAGTACACCAGGCCGCCATCGGCCGCCTCGAACTCGTAGAAGCCGGTGCCATCGATGGCCACGTCCAGCGGGTTGCCGGTCTGGCGCATTTCGCCGGGTTCGAACGAGGTGCTGGTGGAGGTGATCCGTACACCACCGACGTGCTGCTCGCCGATTGGGGTCGCAGGCGTCTCGCCCAGCGCCGGCAATGGCGTGGCGATATCGGCGAAATTGACCCGGCTGGCCTTGAAGCCCGGCGTCTGCAGGTTCGCCACGTTGTTGGAAATGGTGTCCAGCTGCTGTTGGCCGCTGCGCAGGCCGGTAGCTGCGATGTGCAATGCGTCGATCATGGATATCCCTCTCAGTTCTCGCCGATCTTGTTGATGCCGGCATCCAGCATCTGGTCGTAGGTGCTCATCGCCCGGCGCACGGCATCGACGTGGCGGGTCAGTTCCATCAGTCGCAACATCTCATCGGCCGGGTCCACGTTCGCCTGCTCCACCGCGCCCTGCACCACGCTGCCCTGCCACTGGCCGGGCAAACCGTCGTAGCGGTAGGCGCCGTTGCCCATGCTGCGCAGCTGCAGCGGTTCGGCCACGGCCACCAGCTGCAGCTGGCCCAGCGCTTCCTGGCCGGCCCAGAGCTGGCCGTCGGCCTGCACCCGCAGCGGCGTATCGGCGGTCAGCCGGCGCGCATCGATGCTGATTGGCCCGGACTGGCCCAGCACCTGGTCGCCATGCTGGGTGACCAGGCTGCCATCGGCATCCAGGCGGAAACTCCCCGAGCGCACCAGCAGCTGCTGGCCCTGTCGCTCAACCACGAAAAAGCCCGGCCCACGCAGCGCCAGGTCCAGCGAGCGCCCGGTCTGGGCCAGGCTGCCATCGCGCTGGTCGGGCACCGCGGCAAGACCGGCCTGGGTGGCAAAATCGCCGCTCATGCGCTCGGCGCGGTAGCCGGGCGTCTGCAGGTTGGCCACGTTGCGGCTGATGGAAGCCAGCGTGTCCACATCCGTGCCCAGTTGTCGGCCCAGGGCCTGCAAGGAATCGGTCATCGGTCATTGACTCCGGATGGCGGCAAAGGAGCGCACCGGCAGCGTGGCCGGAATCTCATTGAGGCTGATCACCGCCAGATATGGCATCGAGCGCGACAGCAGCTGGCGCAGCGAGCGGCGCACCGGACCGGGGCAGAGCAGCACCGGCACCAGGTTGCGGCCCATCATCGATTCGCTCTGCGTGGCCAGGCTCTTCATGAAGCCATCGAGCTGCGCGATCTCGCCGAACAGGCTGCCGCGCCCTTCGGTGCCGCGCACGCTGGACAACAGCTCGTGTTCCAGCTCCGGCGCCAGCGTCATCACGTGCAGATCGCCATTGGCATCGCGCAGGCTCTGGCAGATGGTGCCGCCCAGGCGCTCGCGCACCCGTTCGGCCAGGTCTTCGGCGTTCTTCACCGTGCGCCCTGCATCCACCAGTACTTCCAGGATGGCTTCCAGGTGGCGCACGCTGACCTGCTCGCGCAGCAGCAGCTGCAGCACCTTCTGCACTTCGGAATAGCTCAGGATCGCCGGTACCAGTTCTTCCACCAGCGAAGCATTCTGTTCGCGCACCCGCATCAGCATGCGCTCGGTGTCCTGCCGGGTGAGCAGATCGGCCGACTGCCGCTTGATCAGTTCGCTGAGGTGGGTGATCAGCACCGTATCGGGCTCCACCAGCGTGTAGCCGGCGGTGCGTGCAGTCTGGCGTGCCTGGCGGTCGATCCACTGCGCAGGCAACCCATAGGCCGGGTCGCGCGTGTCCGGTCCTTCCAGCCGGGCGCGCTGCCCGCCGGGATTGATCGCCAGCACGCGGTCGGTCATCAGGCTGCCCTGCCCGACCCGGCACCCGTGGAAGTGGATCTCATAGCTTTCAGGCGCCAGTTCGCTGCGCTGCTGCTGCACCCGGGGCATGACAAAGCCCAGGTCCTGGGCGAACTGGCGGCGCAGGTGTTCGATACGGTCGGCCAAATCGCTGTCGGGCCCGGTGAAGGCATCGAACAGCGCGCTGCCCAGGCGGACCTCGATGGCTTCGATGCGCAGCAGCTGGCCAATATCCTGCGGGGCGGCGGCGCCGCCTTCCAGGCGCTGCGGCTCGGCCGCGGCGTCGCCGGCTTCGGCCTTGCGCGCTTCTTCCGACCGGGTCGCCAGCCACGCCAGGCCGCCCAGAATGCACAGCACCACCAGCACCGGGGCCACCGGGAAGCCGGGCAATACCAGCACGACCAGCAACACCATCGCCACGATCAGCAGCGCCTTCGGGTTGGCCAGGATCTGCTTGGGGATTTCCGAGCCCAGCTGCGCATCGGCGGCCGCGCGGGTGATGATGATGCCGGTGGCCACGGCAATCACCAGCGACGGAATCTGGGTGACGATGCCGTCGCCGATGGTCAGCAGCGTAAAGCGCTGTACCGCCTCGCCCCATGGCAGCCCGAGCTGGGCAATGCCCACCGCCAGACCCGCCACGATGTTGGTGAGGATGATGACGATGCCGGCAATGGCATCGCCCTTGACGAACTTGGTGGCGCCGTCCATCGCGCCATAGAAGTTGGCTTCGCGCTCGATCTGGCTGCGTCGCTCGCGCGCTTCCTTCTCGTCGATGAGCCCCATGTTCATGTCGGCATCGATGCTCATCTGCTTGCCCGGCATCGAATCCAGGGTGAAGCGCGCCGCCACTTCCGCCACGCGTTGCGCACCGCTGGTGACCACCACGTACTGCACCACCACCAGGATGATGAACACCACCACGCCAACAATGTAGTTGCCGCCCACCACGAACTCGCCGATGGCGTTGATCACCCGGCCCGCGTCGGCGCCTTCCAGGATCAAGCGGGTGGCCGACACGTTCAGCGACAGCCGGAACAACGTGGACAGCAGCAGGATGGTCGGGAAGGTGGAGAACTTCAGCGGCGAATCGGTAAAGAACGTCACCAGCAGGATCAGCAGCGCCATGCTGATGTTCAGCACCAGCAGCAGGTCCAGCAGCATCGGCGGCACCGGCACGAACAGCACGATGAGCACGCCCAGCACCAGCGCAACCATGGCCAGGTCGCGCTTGCCTTCCCACAGCTGGCCGAACAACGCCTTCATGCCGCCGCCCCGCGCTGCGCCCACAGGCGGCGGTACAGCGGCGCCAATGCCGCGTACTGCGCCTCAGGCACCATCTGGTCAATATCGCACTCGCGGTAAAGCGCGCGCGCCAGAGTCATCGACGGCCACACCGGCACCTTGTGGCGCGCCGCCAGGCTGCGGATGTGCGTGGCCATCACGCCCGCGCCCTTGGCCACTACCACCGGGCCCAGGGTCTTGCCCGGCCGGTAGCGCAGGGCCACGGCCACGTGAGTGGGGTTGGTCAGCACCATATCCGCTTGGGATACCTGGCCCAGCGCACGGCTCTTCTTCAGCAGCTCGCGCAGCTTTTCGCGGCGGCGGCCCTTGATGCCGGGATCGCCATCACGGCGCTTCACTTCATCCTTCAATTCGCGCCGGCTCATGCGCATCTGGCGCATGAAGTTGCGGCGGCTGAACAGCATATCGGCCAGCGCCACCAGCGCAAGAATCATCAATACATAGATCGAGGTACGCACGAAGCCGCGCAGCAGCAGGCTGCCAGCCTCGCCGGGCGCGGTGCGCGTGGCGGTCTCCACCAGCTCGGCCGCGTGGCGCACCATCACCCAGCACAGCACCGCCAGCAGCAGGAACTTCACCCCCATCTTGCCCAGCTCCCATAGGCTGCGCAGCGCGAACAGGCGCTTGAACGCCTGGGCCGGGTTGAGCCGCTTGGGGTCCGGAGTCAGCGGGTGGGTAGTGAACATCAGCCCGGTCTGCAGCACGTTGCCCAGTACCGCGGCCACCATCAGCGCCAGCACGAGCGGCATCAGTGCATGGCCCAGAGGTGCGCAGATCGAGGCGATGCCGTGCATCAGTCCCATGCCCGGCGCGGGCGCGCTGGCCGCTACCTGCACCATCGCGCGCGTGGCGTCGGCCAGTGCCCCGGCAATGTCGCCTGCCGTGAGGGCCAACACGCTGGCGAACACGATCAGCACCAGCACGCCGGTGATGTCCTGGCTGCGCGCGACATCGCCTTTCCGCCGCGCTTCGTCGAGCCGGAACGCGGTGGGCTGTTCGGTCTTGTCCTGGTCGCCTTCGGCCATCGTCAGCCCCCCAGCAACGTCGGCACGCGCGCAAACGCGTTGTTGAACAGCCGCGCGAACAGCGTGGGCACGAACGGCAAGGTGGCCATCATCAGGCCGATGGCAGCCAGCAGCTTCAGCGGCAGCGCCAGGAAGTACACATTGGCCTGCGGCATCGAACGCGTGGCATACGCCACGCCCACGTCCACCAGCAGCAGGCCCAGAATCACCGGCAGCACCACCATGAAGCCGAGCAGGAAGCTCTGGCCCAGCAGGCCGGCCAGCCCGTCCCACTCCAGCCGCACGCCGCCACGGCCCAACGGCACCAGCTGCAGGCTCACCGCCAGCATGCGGTAGAGCTGCAGGTGCAGGTCCAGCAGGAAGAACAGTGCGGTGGCAATCAGCATCAATGCGGTGCCGAACACCGCCTGCATGTCGTTCTGGCTGCCCGGGTCGAACAGCGCGCCGGCGCTGCTGCCGGCCTGGATATCCAATACCCAGCCAGCAGTGTGCAGTGCGGCGTTGGGCAGCATCACCGCCAGCCCGAATGCCGTGCCGATCAACAACTCGCCGCAGATCGCGGAGATCCATGCCGGGCCGCCCTGCAGGGAAACCGCCGCCGGCATCAAGCTGGTACCCAGCCACGCCAGCAGCATCAGCAATGCAATGCGAACCAGCCCCGGCGCCCAGCGCAGCGGCGACAATGGGACCAGCAGCACCGTCGGAAGGAACCGAAGCAGCGCCAGCACGTAGGTAGCCAGGAAGTCGTGGAGGGCAGGCATGGGTCAGAGTCCCGACGCGGTCTCGAACATCCGGCGGGCAAGCTCCACCGCGACGCCCAGCATCCAGGCACCCAGGGTTACGCAGACGATGACCACCACGATGATCTTCGGCACGAACGTAAGCGTCATTTCCTGGATCTGGGTGACCACCTGCACGATCGAAATGAGCAGGCCCACCACCAGCGTAGCCAGCAGGATCGGGGCACTCATCTTGACGGCGGCGAGCAACGTTTCGATGAGCAGACGCATTGCGAAGTCTGCGGTCATCGGCTCGGCTGCGCCCGCCCGCCAACGATGCGCTGCAAGGCATCGGCAAAGACTGGAACCGGCATGCCGGCATCGATACCGGCCGAATCCAGCAGTGCTGCGAGACCTTGCTGGGCAAGCGCAGCTTCGCCACGGCCGCTGCGCAGTACTACCTGCGCGTACTGTGCGGTCATCGAATTCGGGTCCAGCCGGAGAGCGCGCTTGAGCGCGTCTTCGGCCTCGGTGGTGCGGCCCTGCAGCGCATGGACCAACGCCAGGCCGCCATGGGTATCGCCGAAACTGCGGTCCACCGCGTACGAGTGTTCAAAGCTTGTGCGGGCGGCATCCACATTGCCCTGCAACAGCTGCGACCAGGCCAATGCATGCCAGGTGCCCAGGTGTTCGGGCATGGCACGGGTGGCCCGCACCAATGTTCCCTCGGCTGCAGTGATCCCACCCTGCAGCATCTGGCTCTGGCCCAGCCCGGACAACGCACGGCCGGAGCCCGGATAGGTGTCTACGGCCCGCTGGAAGTGACGCGTCGCCACGGCCGGCGCGGACTGCAGCGCCAGTGTGCCCAGTACCAGCAAGGCTTCGTGTTGATGTTCCTGCAAGGCGATGGCAGCGGCGGCGTGCGTCGCCGCCCGCGCGAGATCGTCGGTATCCAGCAGCGCCAGGGCGAGTACGCCCTGCACTTGGGCATCACCGGGTTGGCTCTGGGCGAGTGCGCTGAGCACGGCTACGGCCTGGTCCAGGTCGCCCGACAGCATGGCGAGGCGCCCCTGCAGCAGTTGGAGCGACGGGTGGGGGCCGTGCTTGTTCAGCGCGGTCGCGGTGGCGTCGGACGCGTCATCCAGGCGCCGCAGGCACATCAGGGCGAAGGCGTGGTCGTGATCGACCGCAACGTCGCTGTCATGCTCGGCGCGTAATGTTTCCAGCGACTGCAGCGCCAATGCGTAGTCACCCGCCGACAATGCCAGCTGTGCCATACGGTGGCGAAACTCCGGAGTATGCGAAGCCGGGTGGTCAGCCAGAACGGCATACGCATCGCGCGGCTGGCCGTCGAGCAGAAGCTCCTCGACCAACGCCATCGCGAGTTCCATATTCCCTTGATCTGACGCCAAATACCCGCGCAAACGCGCGGAACGCGAATCCGTGCGACCCATGATCGGTTACTACCCCTAGCAACTACCGTGTCGCGGCCCAACCCCCGAGCCGCCCCCCCTGAACATTCCCTGTATGGGTCAGCTCGAGCGCCGATCATAGGCGTGAAAATTGTGTGAATGCAATAGGCAACCTGTCAGCTTTACTTACTGCGAAGTCGAATGAGTTCTGGGACTTGCCAACTCTTGAACAACGAAGTATGGACACAAAAACCAAAAACGTTGGGGGCCGTTAGCTAATCCCGTCTGCCTGGACGTTAACCGGCGAGAGCCCGAAACCGCCGCACTCCACTCTATTTACTCGTCCTTGCCAACTGCAAGTGAGGCGACCCACTCAATGGCACAACCTCTCCACTGCTACGCATTTCCGCCAATCCATCGCGAACTACCCGGTGGCTGGACAGGCCTGGGTAGCGCCCTGGCTTGCCCTTCACCCATTGCCATAAGCGCCATGAGTCGAAACCACCCTACTTTCCGCCCAGGCCAAACTCGATCTCCATCTCGACACCAGCTGGCTGCGAGTTGATGTACACGCCAACACGATGAAACTCATATTCAATACCTGAAACATAGCCTGCTTGTTTGTGCCCCCTCCCTTCCTCCCTGAAAAAGGGTCGTCGAACCCCAACGCGCCTTCAAGCGACTCTGTCGAAGCAGCCATCGCAGCGAGGCAATCTTGGATCGCGCTAGCCAGCTTGTATTTCGGCACTAATATCCGAGCCGTGCATTGATTGAGCTGATATGGAGTTCCGCGCACTGTTGCCGTGCGGGTTCATTCAGACAACCATGCCCTTGCGTGCGATCTAGTTTGCTCACCAAACATGCTGAGCACGCGATGTAGTGCCACCTCGTCCTGAGCAAGCTTAGAGACGATCGACTCAACTAGGCCTGTTGCGACTGCGGTCGCCAACTCCTCATCGTCACTACTAATTGCGTCCTCAATGCGACTGAATAGCTCCTGCTCCGCGGCCAAACTGCAACGACCTAAAGTTACCGCGATTTCATCACCTAATGCGGCGAACAAGATTGTAACCGGAGGCTGATCTGGCGCCCAATAGTCGAAAGTTCCATCGTAAGCCGATTGCAGCTCTGGTGATCGTTTAGCAATGGCGAGAGCGAAGTCACTGCAAGCGGTATTCATGGGCGTCCCTTCAAAGCGTCTTGTGTATCTCGAATAATATTCTCGGCCGCAGCCCGATCCCCAGCACTCGCCGTCGGGTTCTTATCAAGCCACTTCCGGAGCGACACAATACTGTCTTGTGCCTTCTGCGTATGGAATTTGTTACCTACAGGCTTTCCCGTTGCCATTTCTTCTCGAACGGCAGCCGCAGTGCTCCCGCTTCCCACTTTAGCATTCGGCCGATAGAGCTTATCAACGAGGTCACCAAGAACGGGATCGGAGACCGTCGGCTTCTCCATAGCGGACCGCAATTCAGCCTTGTAATCCTCATGTAGGGAGCGATTCTCCGGACCCGCGCCATTGGACACAACTCTCTTTCCACCGGTAGGTCCGTGATTGCCTCCAGCACCAGCGATATGAACCTCCGCGCCTGCGTGGAACTCAAGTCGGGGCCCCTTCGCCAGTAGGCGGTTCACCACTGGCAGACGCTTCAGCAATCCAGTCGCACCAAACATTGACATGCCAGCTACGCCAAACACCCCGACGGCGCCGTCGTTTGCTTCGGCCGACGAGTAGCCCGGCAGCTGTTCGAAGCGCCCCGCCACAGCTCCGAGAGCTCGCTCTTGCTGCTTCTCGACCCACGCACCCACCGGCGACCGACCGATACCCTCTCGCACGAGGTACATGCTCGGACCGGCCACAACGTCGAGCGCTACGAAACCGTACTTGAGGATCGGCCGTTCCTCCACCGCCTCCCCAATGATCCTCATCTTCCCGCCGACCCATTCCGATGCTTGGTCAATCTCATACTTCAGCAGCGCTGGCGCGTCACGTCTACGTTGATCCTGAAGAATCAGAGCTTGATCTTCCGCGCTAAGCAGAGCAGTCGAGGCTACGGGCTGCGCGCTCTCCGGACCGTTCAGCGGGACGGTGTCGCCCACTCCCACGCTCACGACACCCTCTCCAAAGAAGCCCTTGTCTGCCAACATACCCATGTTGGCATCGATGACGTCGGAGCTCAGCGGCATTCCATTTTCGTCTCGCATCATGCCCAGGTACTCCTGGGTCATTTCCCTTCTGTACTCTGTACTGTAATTACTCTCGTTGGTGCTCATTTCCAACGTGCGATTGATGAAGTCGACCTGTTGGTCGATTGGAATGTCCTTGCCCATGTTCCGCAACATGGAGAGCATGGTCATCCTTGCGGCTTTGCCCTGGGGCTTGGACTCCTTGTAGGCGGCAACCTGATCCTCGCTGAGTCCTTCGAGCATCGCCCGTTCGATCTCCATGCTCTGAATTCCACGGACGGATGCGTTCCCTATCGCATTCCCAAACGCGTCTGCGGCGATGCTCTTGTAATCCACCTTATCGTTGAGGCCGAAGGCGCGACGAGTGTGGAGGCGAGTCGCGCCACCCACCACTCCATTGCCCATATCCGACCAGAACTCGCCGCTCCCTCCTGCATCAGTGGTGGGGTTCCAGCCCAACTTGTCGCCGATGCCGGTGCTGATTGCTGCAGATACCGCGTTTGCCGCGATGCTGCGCCAGCTGAAGCTGGCGTCCACGCCGATGGCGCGGCTCGCCGCGTAGCTACTGATGCCCCCTGCCATCGAGGACGCTGCAGCGCGTGCGTAGTTGACGTCCCTGATGTAGTTGCCGAACTTACTCGCATTCGCCGCAGCACCAAATCCAGCCGTTCCCATTGCGGTGGCGCCCGCTACCGCTGCGTTCTTCCAGCTGAAACTGGCCACCCCCATTAGGCTGCCGGCTGCCTGACCGACGGCGCTTCCTACGAATGCGCCGATGCCGGCGGCCACAATGTTCCCCCCCGAGAGTGCCGCAAGACCAGTTGCCATAACCGACGTCGAGGCAGCCGAGGCTGCAGTCGCAGCTGTCGTCACGGCTGTCGTGGTCGTCGCGGCGGCGCCGGTTGCGGCGGCGGCAGTGGTCCCCGCCGCCGTTCCTGCCGCTGTGGTACCAGCAGCCGTACCGCCCGCCAGCCCACCCGCAGCGGGTGTGGCCGCGCCTGCTGTATAGACCGTAACCACAATGATGATGACGATCATGATGATCATACCCAGCGTGCCGCAGCCACCGCTCGGCGGCGGCGGGACGTACGGCAGGCCAGGCGTCGTGTTGCCGATCGCCGACGCAGGATCGTAGGGCTTGAAAGTGTTTGCGTTGTTGCGGCTGACCGACGTTTCCGGCGTGTTGATACGCGTGCCCGCGCCGATCTCGGCGTCAGCATCGCCGAAACCATTGGCATCGGCCAGCACATACCACAGCTGATCGGTACCGTAGACGCGCTGCGCGATCGTGCGCAGCGTGTCGCCGGCCTGCGCTACCGTCTGGCCGCCGCCAGCGTCATAGGTGCCTCGCCCCGCCAGGCTCTGGATCTGCGGCATGGTGTAAGGGCGGTTGGCGAACACGCCCTGGAACCCTTCACGAAGCTCGGCGAACTGCTGCCCGTTGGCCTGCACCAGCCGGAAGTTGGATGGGCCACCCACGCCCTCCTGCACGAAGACGCCGGAGCTGTTCAGCGTACCTTCGCGACGATTGATGACCTTGCCATCCATGTCGTTGGCGTAGTACCGCATGCGGTCATCGATGCTGCCGTTCTTCAACCGCGTGGTTTCGCGCTGGGACATCAGGCGCCCGAACGCGTCGTAGCTGAGTACGTTGGTCGTCGTCTTGTAGTTGCTGTCCGTGCTGCTGCCAGTAATGCTCTTCTGGATCCAGCTCTCGCGGGACTGATAGAGCGTGGTGTAGGTGTGGGTGTATTGCGGGGTGATGTAACGGTAGGTCGTCAGCCGTCCCGCGACGTCGTAGCCCCCGCTGTAGTCGGTACCGGACTGGAACTTGAGTACCCCCACGTCGGTGGACTGCCGTCCACCCGCGTCGTCGGCGTTCTTCAGCCAGGACATGTCGCCGGTTTCATTGCGGAACAGGTTCTGCTGCACCGTGATGCGACCGTCGCCGTCATAGGAATAGGTTTCCGCCCCGGCCAGCCAGCCGCCGTAGTAATAGAAGCCCCAGCTTTCATACTGCTGGCCCGGCGGAGTCCTGTCTTCCCAGACGCTGCCACTGGCGTAGTAGGACATCGACGCGGTCAGGTGGTTGGCCGCGTCGTACTTCATCTGCCTGCGTACGCCACCGCCCGACTCGAACTTACCGTTCTTGATGGTGTCGGTGAAGTACTCGAACTGGCGGTTGCCGCGCAGGTCATACGAGGTGCGGTCGATCCAATAGAAGCTCACCCCGTTGGTGGTGCGATTGGTGGTGCGCGATACCACGTTGCCGGCTGCGTCGTAGGCCAGGCTGTAGGAATCCTCGCCGGCAAGCGTCAGAACGATCTGGCCGTTCTGCAGCGACCCGTTGTTGACCAGGATACGGTTCTCGCCGTCGTAGGTGTACCAGTACTCCTTGGTTTCCACCGGTACAGCGCCGGTGCCGCTGGCGACCGAGACGTTGCCCAAACCGGACGGCGGAGCACCACCGGCGATGTTCACCGGGCCGGCCCAGGGGGTCAGCGTGGATGCAGACGTGGCCTGAGCCGCGGCTGCACGGGCCATCGGCGCGCCATACGCTGCCTCGCCGGTGGCAAACGCCAATGCCAGTGCTTCGTCTTCAATGCTTTCCGGAACGAGCGCCGATGTGCGCGCCGCCGTAAGCACCTGCTCAGCGGAGGACTGCGCGATGCGCGGCTCCTGCGGTCCACCTGGGGTGTACTTGTAGAACTCGGAGGTGACCGTGAAGGAGACATCCACGTACAGACCGCTGGGGTCGGTGGCGCGAATGATGATGGTGTGGGTGGCCCAGCTGCGCTGGTCGTTGTTGACGCCAGAGAACTGGTGGCCCACGCCCGGCGTGTAGGAATACGACAGGAAGCTCGGTTTCTGGATCACCGCATAGCTGAGCGGGTTGTTGTCCGGGTCGGCGAAGGTATTGGGGTTCAGGGTGAAGCCCGAGGGACTCACCACGTACCGGTTGGTTCCGTAGAAGTGGGCAGCAGGGGACGGCGGCGCGACGGCGACGTAGGGCGCCCGGTTGGGGATGGGCGCCGCCGCCACGCTGATCTGGAACCCGGCGTAGCTCACCCCGCCGCGGTTGTCCACACCGGCCATGGTCATGCCATAGGTGCCAGGCTGCGTAGGCGTGCCGCCAATGGTGCGGCTGTTGGCGTCCCACCACAGGCCCGGCGGCAACGCGGAGAGCTGGTAGGTGACCGGATCGCCATCCGGGTCGGGGAACGCGGGGAGGACCACGCCGACGCCGGTGCCCACCTGCATCGACAGATTGCCAATGCTCGGCACGCTCGGCGCGTTGTTGGCCTGTACCGTAAGCACGAAGCTGTAGGCGCCCACGCCGCCGCGTCCGTCGTTTGCGTAGATCGTGACAGTGTAGGTACCTGCGGTGGCCGGCCCGTTCAGCGTGAGGCTTGCAGGGTCGAACCACATGCCCGGCGGCAGACCGGCCGCCGAGTAGGTCAGAGCGTCGCCGTTGGGATCAAAGAAAGTACTGACCTGCAAGCTGGTGGGAACGTTGGACTTGATCGTCCGGTTGTTCATGCCGCCGGATGGCGCAAGGTTCGTGTAGGCACCGAACACAGCTTCTGCAGTGGCATGACCATCGGTGGCGATGACCTTGACGCGGAAGGACGGCAGGTAAGCGAAGCCAGAGCCGGTCACCGGATGGCGCGGCTGGGTGAAGACCGGCATAGGGCCGGTGATGGTTCCCGTGTTCGGATTGATGGTCAGCGATGAGGAGGCCTGCCACGTGGCCGGTACCTGGCGGACCGCCCACGCAGCGTCGGCAGCGTCCCAGAACCACTCCTCGTGCGCTGGGTTCTCGACCATGATCGAGTAGGTCAGCGCATCACTATTGCCATCGGTGAAGGTGCCGGCCGGCAAAGGCCAGTTGACCTGTTCATTCAGCTGGCCGGTGCGGTTGGGCAGCCCGCCGTTGTACACCGGCTGCACATTGGTGACATAGATGGCAAAGCTGGTGGAGGTGCTGCCGCCCTGCCCGTCGCTGGCCGTCACGGTGACGTTGTAGGTTCCCAGCGTGGTCGCGTAGCCCGTGATCACGCGGTTGGCTGCGTCGAAGGTGAGGCCGGCGGGCAGGCCGCTGGCGCTCCAGGTCAGCGCGTCGCCGTTCGGATCCACGAAGGTGCTGGCCGGCAGCTGGATCCAGAAGCCCGTATTGCGCCATGTTTCACGTGCCGGCAACGTGGCGGTCAGCACCGGGCCGCTGTTGGGCGTGGTGACGGTGAGCGTGCCGGAGGCACTGGCCCCGGAGGGGTCGGTGGCGGTAATGGTGATCGCCCACGAGCCCACCGCGACGGGCGTACCACTGAGCGTGCGGGTGGTCGCGTTGTAGCTCATCCACGCCGGCAGGTTGCCGACGGTGTAAGTCAGAACGTCGTCGTTGGCGTCCTGGAAGGCAGGAATGACGTAGCTCCACGCCGTGCCAGCCGTGGCCGTGCGCGCGGGCAACGACGGCGCAACCGGGGCGGAGTTGGGAATCGTCATGTGGCCACCGAAGATGCCTTCGGTCGTGGCATGGCCATCGGTGGCGATGATTTTGATGCGGAAGTCGTTGAGGAAGCCGCCGCCCCAGCCAGTTACCGGGTGCCGCGGGATGGTGAACACCGGCATGGTGCCGGTGATCGTGCCGGTATTGGCATCGATGACCAGCGAATAGGAGGTCTTCCAGGTGGCAGGCACCTGGCGGAACGCCCACGCGGCGTCGGAGGCATCCCAGAACCACTCTTCGTGGGCCGGGTCTTCGACCATGATCGAGTAGGTCAGGGCGTCGCCGTTGGCGTCTGTGAAGGTGCCCGCCGGCAGCGGCCAGTTGACCTGCTCGTCGCGCATGGCCGAGCGGTTGACCAGACCGCCGTTGTAAACCGGCTGGGCATTGGTGACGAAGATGGCGAAACTGGTGGCGTTGCTGCCGCCGCGACCGTCACTCACGCTGACGGTGACGTTATACGTCCCCAGTGTGGTCGCATAGCCCGAGAGCGTGCGATTGACGGGGTCGAAGTTGATGCCCGCCGGGAGGCCGCTGACGCTCCATGTCAACGTGTCGCCGTTGGGGTCCACGAAGGTGTTTGCCGGAATCTGGATCCACCAGGCCGTGTTGCGCCAGGTCTCATGCGCCGGCAATACGCCGGTCAGCACTGGACCATTGTTCGGCGTGGTGACGGTAAGCGTGGTGGATGCGCTTGCGCCTGCCGCGTCGGTACCAGTGATGGTCAGGGTCCACGACCCAACCGGCCCCGGTGTTCCACTCAGGGTGCGGGTGGCGGGGTTGAAGCTCATCCATGCCGGCAGGTTGCTGACGCTGTAGCTGACGGCTTCCTGGTTGGCGTCCTGGAAGGCGGGGAAGGTGTAACTCCATGCCGTGCCGGCGATTGCCGAGCGCCCGCCCAACGTAGGTGCGATCGGGGCTGCGTTGAGTACGTTCACGTCGAATTTGCCGACACCAACGCCGCCCTGCGGGTCGCGCGCGATAACCTGGATGCGGTAGTCCAGGTAGGCCAGGTTGGTGGGCGTGCCGGTGATGGTGCCGGTAACCGCATCGATCGACAGTCCGATGCTCGACAGTGCTGCCATCGGCCCCGGCTGCTGTACCGGGTCAGGCAGGTATTCACTGGGGTTCTTCGGGTCGCGTACGTATTCCCAGGTATCGGGCAGCTGCACGTAAGCGCTGTAAGTGAGGCTGTCGCCGTCGGGCTCGACGAAGGCCCCCGGCGGCAGGGTGAAGTTGACCGGGGTGCCGTGGTTGATGGTGCGCGGCGGCATGCTGCCCACCGCGTAGACCGGCGCCGAGTTGGCGAACGGCACCAGGTTGAATCGCATGAACGAGTCGTAGGTTGCGCCGGCTGCGCCAATGGTTTCACCGGGATCTGTCGCGTTGCCGCGGCCGTCTCTGGCAATGATGCGCACGGAGAAGCTGCCGGCGGCGGTGCCCGGCGGCACCTGGCCGCTGAAGGTGCCGGTGGCGCCGTTGAACACCAGCCACGAAGGCCAAGCCTCAATGTTGAGCCTGTCTTCATAGTGCGGGTTGGCGTCGTCGACAAACTCACGCGACTGCGTGACTACATCCGCTTCCAGCGTCCAGCCGTCGCCGTCCGTTTCGGTGAACAGGTTTGCAGGCAGGCTGAAGCTGAAGTTGCGACCAATGCTGAGCGTCGCGTCGTTGAGCGCCACGCCCGCCGTGCGATAAGGCGCCACGTCCTGCCCGATGGTCAGCAGCACCTTGCTGGTGCTGGTCAGGCCGGCGATGTCCCACGCCTTGATCTCCAGGCTGGCAGAGCCTGCGGTCGGCGCGGTGCCGACCAGCCGGACCGTACCGGCGGTCTGGTCCAGCGTGGCGGTGATCCAGCTCGGCAGCTTGAGGGCCTCGAAGGAGACGGCGTCGCCTTCCAGATCGGTAAACAGGCTGCTGATGGCGAGCGTCACATCCAGACGGTCGTGAACGCGGATGTTCGGCAGCTGGAAGCCTTCCGGGCGCAACACCACCGGGGCGCGGTTGGCGCGCACTACCAGCTGCAGGGTCACGCTGCTGGTCTGCCCATCGGGGTCGGTGGCGGTCAGCGTGACCGCGAAGGTCGATCCGTCGGCCACCGTGGACGGTACGTTGCCATCCAGGCGCAGCACCGGGTTGGCCTGGTCCATGAAGGTGAAGTTCAGCCAGCCGGGCAGCCCGCTGGCGCGGACCTGCAGCGGATCGCCATTGGGGTCGACGAACAGCTGCGACAGCGACTGCGACCAGCTGTAGGCGCGGCCCTGCACGGCTTCACCCAGGCTGGGCGTGGCCACGATGTTGGGGCCGGCATTGGCGGCGGTGCGCAGCTGCAGCGTCTTGACCACCGAAGCGCCGTTCTGGTCGGTGGCGCGCAGGGTCAGGGTGATGCTCTGGTCGGTAGTGGGGGTGCCGCTCAGGCGCACCACGTACGGGTTGCTCAGGTCCACCTTCAGCCACGAAGGCAGGGCGGCGGCGTTGTCCAGGCTCAGCGACAGCACATCGCCAACGTCTTCGTCGATGAAGTACATCGACGCCGGCAGCTCTGCGGCCCAGGGACGCCCGATCTTGGCATTCAGCTGGGCAACGCTGCCATCGAGCACACGCGGCGCGGTGTTGGTGCGGCTGCGCACCGTGAACACGGTGGCCACCGCGTTGGCGGCGTTGGCGGTTTCGCGGGCAGTGAGCTTGACGGCTACGTCGGTATCGCCACTGCCCGCCGGCGGCGCGGCGGTGAAGATGATTTCGCCGGTGGCCGCGTTGTAGCGCGCACCCAGCCACGATGGCAGCGCGGTACCGTCGGCCTGGGTGATGTCCAGCGTGAGCGCATCCTGCTCGGCATCGCGGAAGACGTCGGTGAACAGGATGTTGAACTCGGACTGGATGCCCTTGCGCACCGTCTTGTCGGCCACGGCCTTGACCGCCGTCGGCGCGGTATTGGTCACCGGCATCGCGGCGGCATTGGGGCCATGGCTGGACTGGGCCAGCACGCGGCGGCGGTTGCCTACCGCATCGTAGTCGTAGCGGATGTCGAACATGCGGCGGGCGTTGCCGCCGGCGGAGGCATCATCCTGCACCACGCGCTGGATGCGGTTGTGGCTGTCGTACCAGGTGCGGGTGTAGGTGTGCACCAGCGCACCAGAACCATCGCGGGTGTACACCTCTTCCAGGGTGCGGTTTCCGGCAGCGTCGTACTCGTAGTACGTGAAATTGCCACCGGTCTCCTCGATGCGGCGCAGCTGGCCGTTCGGGTAGTAGTGGTAGGTGCGGGTAGTGTCGGTGGCCTGCCCGCCGTTACCGGTTTCCAGCCTCAGCTGGCCGCTGCTGGCGTAGTCGTAGTTGTAATCGCGGGTGCCCAGGTCATTGTGGTCGGTGCTGCGTCCGAAGATGTCGTAGCTCCAGCTCAGCTCGTTCATGCGTACCTGCTGGCCATCGCGGTCGGCGCCCCAGAGGGTGCTCAGGGCGTTGCTTTCGACGATCTTCCGGCCCAGCACGTCGTAACCGTACTGCTGGGTCACCCCCATGGCGGTCTGGCTGCGCACCATCAGATGGCGGCTGTCGTAGTCGTACAGCGCGGTGTAGCCCAGCGCATCGGTGACGGCCAGGCGGTCGCCATTTTCGTTCAGGCGGTACTGCTGCAGCGTGGTGCGGTAGCGTGCGGTCCCCGCGTCGTTGAGCAGGTAGTCGCCAATGGCGGTGACCCGGCCCAAGCGGTCGTACTGCTTGAAGGTCACGTAGCCGAGCGCATTCTGCTGCAGGCGCTGGTTACCGAGCGCGTCATACGCGTAAAGCGTAGTCGCGCCCACGCCGTCGCGGGACTTCACCAACTGGCCGGCGTTGTTGTACTCGCTGGTGCGCATGTGGCCGTTGGCGTCGCGGGTAGCGACCAGGCGGCCAAACACGTCGTAGAACCACTCGTTGACCGGGCGCACCCAGCTGCGCGCACCGGTTTCTGCCACCACTTCCACCAGCGGGCGTTCGTCGCGGGTGACCTGGTTGAAGCTGTTGTACTGGTAGTTGGTCTGGTAGCCGCGCGCGTCGATGATCTGGGTGACGTTGCCCCAGCGATCGAACTGGCGGGCCACGGTGGACACCGCGTTGGCATCGCCGCTGAAGCTGGGCATGTCGGTACGCAGCGCGCGGCCGAGGCGGTCGGTCTGGATGGTGGTGACGGCGGTGACCGCCGCCTGGCCATTCCAGCTGCTGCGGCTCTGCCGCACCTGGTAGCCGGCCAGGTTGTAGCCCAGGCGCACATCGGCACCGCCTTCGTTGGACTGCACCATGTTGCCGCCGGCGTCGTAGCCGTACAGCAGTTCGCCGGCCAGGCCGCCATGGGTCTTGCTGACGATTTCCCCGAATCCGTTGTAGCGGACGGTCTCGGACAGATCGGTCTGCTCGATACCGCCCACCGTGCGCTTCTGCGTGGTGGACAGCTGGCGGCCACTGCGGTCGTAGCCGAACTCGGTGATGACCACCGCGTTGCGCTCGGCACTGGAGCCGGCCAGCAGCTGGCGGGTGCGCACCACCTTGTCAGCGGCGTCGTAGCGATGGATCTGCACGTTGCCCAATGCGTCGGTGGCGCGTACCAGGCGGCCCTGGCGGTCGTACTGAAGGGTCTGGATCTGGTCCCTGGCATCATCGGCCACCGGCCCGGCCTGACCCGCACCCCAGCCGTTGGCGTAACGCCGCATCTGCACGGCATTGCCGAAGGCGTCGTACACGGTGGTGGTGTACGGCGAGGTCAGCTCCTGCAGCGCGCTGCTGGAGAGATCGGTGGCCACGCTGGCCTCCAGCTGACCCTCGGCGGCGCCGCGCAGGGCGGCACGCTCCGGCTCCCGCACCGAAACAACGCGGCCCAGGGCATCGTAGGCGGTGCTGGTGGTGCCGTTGTCGTCGCTGCTCTGGGTGACCCGGCCCAATGCGTCGTATCCGATACGGGTCTGCACATCGCTCTGGCCGGCGCTGCCATCGGCGCGCTGGAACTGGCGGGTGACGGTCTGGGTGAGTTTCCGGCCCAGCGCATCGTAGGTGAAGCTGTTGCGGCGGTCGAAGCCGGTAACGGCATCGCCCGGGGCGGGCGCGGCCGGCGGCTGGGCGCCCAACGCCTGGGTGGACAGCGCGCGGGCGTGCTCGGTCTGTGCAGCCACTTCACCGGTGCTGGTGTACTCGGTGGAGGTGGCATAGCCCTCGGCATCGACGGTCATGACCGTGCGGCCCAACGCGTCGTAGTAGTGCCACGTGTAGGCCCACTGCGCATCTGCCTGATCGGCCTGGCCGCTCATCAGCTCGGACAAGCGCTGCAGGTTGCCGTAGCCGTCGTACTGGTAACGCACCGTCGGCGTGCCCTGGCGCGCAACACCGTCCGGCGCGTAGTACTCGCGCGTTGAACTGAGCGTCTGCACCTTCTGGCCAAGGCTGTTATAGCTGGACAGCAGCTGGCGATCGGCAGCATTGGCGACCAGACCACCGCCGTCGCGCAGCTGCGCCTGGGTCAACGCGGCGCCGGCCGTCCAGCCGGCCAACGCGCTGGTGTTCAGCGCCGTGGCAAATCGACGCAGGCTGGTCTGGTTGCCGTAGGCATCGTAGCTGTAGCTGGTGACGTAGCCTTCGGCATCAACGTCGTAGGCGAGCTGGCCCAGTACGTCGTAGGTCTTGTAGCTGTAGTTGCCGCGCACGTCCTTCTGGACGACGGCGCGGTTCATCGCGTCGTAGGTGACCTCCACCGAGGTGCGCTGTCCGCTGGCAACCAGCAGGCCCGAAGCCTCGTCGATCACCCACGGGTCCGGGAACAGCACGCGCACCTGGTTGCCGCGGTTGTCGTACTGGTATTCGGTAACGCGCGGGGTGCCGCCGTCCGCGTCCTCACTGCGACGGATCACGTTGCCCAGCGCGTCATACTCCGTACGCGTTACCAGCGCACGGCGGGCAATGGTGAACTGACCATTGGTGGCCACCGTGGCGACATCCACGGCCGGCGAGGTCTCGCTGGTGCGCTGCCCGGCGGCGTTGTACCCGTAGGTCCAGACCTGCCCGGCAGTGTCGGTGAACGAGGTCATCTGCCCGGCGGCGTCATAGCCGAAGCGCTCGATCTGGCCCAGCGCATCGGTGTGCATCACCGAGCGCCCTGCGCCGTCGTAGCCACGGGTATCCAGGCGCAGCTGGCCGGCGGTCTGGCTGGCGGCCCACGCAGTGAGGCTGGCCAGGGTCTGCGCTTCCGGCGCGCCCGGTTTCTGCAGGTAGGTCACGCTGGCCACCACCTGGCCAACGGCGTCGTAACGGGTTTCGCGCACGCCACCGCTGGCGTCGAGGGTGAAGCGCTGGCGGCCTGCGGCATCCAGCACCACGCGCTCGCTGTGGTACTCACCGGCGCTGCGCAAGGGCGCCACAAGTGCCTGCAGCGTGGCCACGGTCTGCTGCGAATCGAAGACGACTGCGCGCCCATACACGGTGGTGCTGACGCGGGCGTCGTCCAAGTAGCCGTACTCGGTCACCCGCCCCTGGCCATCGGCATCGCGGCGTACTTCAAAGCGCACGCGGCCGGCGGCATCCAGCACGACGTACTGGCTCTGGTCCTGCGCCGAGGGCACCAGCGCCGCGACCATGGCCTGCTCGCCTACGCTGCCGCTGGCCAGATCCTGGCGCAACTGCGCGCTCAGGGTGATGCGGTTGGCGTAGGAGACCGTGGCCACCTGCAGGCCGGAGGCGTCGTAGCGGCGCTCGAGCACGCTGCCGTCGGCGGCGATCTCGAAGCGGGTGCGGCCCATCGCATCGAGGACGTTCCAGCTCACCGCTTCGCGCGCGGCGTCACCGCGCACGTAATACAGCACGCCGGCCGCGCCGATGTCGCCGGTCAACAGGGTGGCGCGCAGGTCGGCGATGGGCGCGGTGTTGGCATAGCGGATTTCACGCACGACGCGGCCGCTGGCATCGCGGTCGTAGCCGGTGACCGCACCCACGCCATTGAGGGTCAGGCGCAGTTGTCCGTCGCGATCGTAGACCGAGTACTGCTGCACATCGAGTGCGTCATCGGCGGCCAGGCGTGCCTGGATCTGCGCTGCGCTGGCTGCTTCCGGCAGCCCGCCCAGCGCAATGGCGTTTGCATACCGCCGCTGGGCCAGCACGTTGCCCGTGCGGTCGTACCAGTAGCGGGTTGCTCCACCGGCTGCATCGATGCTGAGCTCCACGCGGTTGTCGGCATCGTAGACGAAGCGCGACACCTGCCCGGCCGGATCGATCCGGGCCACCACGTTGCCGTTGGCGTCATAGCGATACTGCGTGACCAGATTCAACCGGCCCGGGCCGGCGTCCACGGTCTGGCTGATGCGGCGGCCGAGCGCGTCGTAAGCGTAAGTGGTGGTGCTGGCCTGGGCCGTACCCACGCCACTGGTGACCGACAGCTGCTGCCCGGCTGCGTCCCACGTGTACGTTGTTCTGATCGCCAGGCCGCTGGGGTCGACGATGCTTTCGACCAGGTTGCCGTTGCTGTCGAAGCGGTTGCGGACTTCGGTGCCGCGTGCGTCCACCACGCTCAGCTGGCGGCCGGCCGCGTCGTAGCCGTAGCGGGTAATCAGGTTCAGGCCCTGTGGGTCGACGGTGCGGGTCAGCAGGCGACCTGCCGCATCGTAGCTGTACACCACCTTGCGCCCACTGGCATCGGTGCTGCTGGTGAGCAGGTTGCGGGTGCTGAACGCCTGCGTCTGGCGGCTGCCGTCGGCGGCGACGATGGCGGTCTGGTTGCCGCTGGCGTCGTACTCATAACGGGTGGTGTTGCCCAGTACGTCAGCAACGCTGAGCACTTGGCCATGGCGGTTGTGGGTGGTGGTGATGGCCACGCCTTCCGGCGAGCGCACCGTGACGGTGCGGGTGGCATCGTCATAGCTGTAGGTGGTGATACCGCCTTCGGCATCGGTGCTGGTCAGCACGCGGTCGAATGCGTCGTAGGTCTGCGTTTGGCGCTGTTCGACGCCGTTCACCGTCTGCCAGGTGGATACCTGGCGGCCGCTGCGGTCGTATGCCGACTGGCGTACCTGGCCACGGCCATCGGTGCTGCTGATGACGCGACCAAAAGCGTCGTAGATCCAGCTCTGGCTGGTCTGCGCGGCCCCTTCGCCAGCGACCACGGCGGTGCGCAGCCCGCGCACGTCGTACGTGCTCTGGGTGACGCGCTGCTGGCCCTGGCCCATTTCCAAGCGGTCAAAGGTCTGCTCACCAAAGGCGTTGTACTCGTAGCGGCGGCGATTGCCCTGGGCGTCGATGGACGAGGTCAGCTGGCCGCGACGGTCGTATTCCATCTGCACGCGGATATCGGTGCCGGATACGTACTGCAGCGTGCTGATCGCCGATGCCACGCTGGCGCGGCTGCCCGGGTTGGGAATAGTCAGGCGGCCCGCATAGGTGATGCTGTCGATCACCTGCCCGAACACGTCGTAGCGGGTTTCGCTGACCTCCGCGGCGCCGTTGGTAATGCCCTGTGCGTCGGTGGTGCCCCGCACGGTGTGGGTGAGGCGGCCGGCGGCATCATGGAAGTACCAGGTGCGGTTGCCCTCCGGATCGATGCTCTCGGTGCGCAGGCCCAGTGCGTCGTAGGTGTGGCGCACGCCGTACTGTGCGTAGACCGCATCCAGCTGCGCTTCGCTCATGCCGGGCAGCAGATGAGTGGCGCCGTTGCCGGAGAGCTCGCCGATCAGGTTGCCCAGTGCGTCGTAGCGCAGGTAGCCCTCACGGATCTCGCTGGTGCCGGCCGCCACCTGGGTGGCCACCAGCTGGCCCAGCGCGTCGTACTGGTACTGGGTGACCGTGCCTTCCGCGTTCACCTCGCGGATGGCGCGCCCCAGGGCGTCGTAGCTGGTCCGGGTTTCACGGGCGCCGCCGCCGTCCACACGGGCCAGCAGTGCCTGCAGGGTTTCGCTGCCGGTGAGCGCATCCAGCCGGCGCGCATAGCTGCGGGTGGCACGCACGTTGTTGGTGCTGTCGTAGACCACATCGCTGAGGTAGCCCTCGGCGTCGAGCACGGCAACCAGACGGTTCAGGCCGTCGTAGAAGTTGCGCGTGGTCTGGTCCTGCGCGCTGGGCGCCGGGCGGATGGCCGACAGCGTGCCGGTGGCACGCAGGCCCGCACTTACTGCGGTGGCGTAGGCCACGGTGCGCACCAGGCGCCCGGCGGCGTCATAGACCTGCTCGGTGAGGTAGCCGGCCGCGTCCAGGGTCGCTACCTGACGGCCATTGGCGTCCTGGAAGTAGCGGGTGGTTCGGGCGGTTTCCAGCGTACCGGCGGCATCCAGCAACGTGCTTTCCACCAGCTGCCCGGTGCCGTCGTAGCGGAATACTGCCTGGTTTCCTTCTGCGTCCAGGCTGCGCACGCGCAGCCCGGCACTGTCGTATTCGTTACGGACCACGCGGTCGCTGGCGTGCGCAGCGGGGCGGTACTGCGCCCATTCGGTCACGGTTACCGAACCGGCCTGGACCCACGAGGCGGTGTTCAGCGCCGTTGCGTGGGTGGTGCTGGCCACGACCCGGCCGAAGGTATCGCGCTCGTACGAAACCGCCGTGCCGGTGGGGCCCACCTCGGCCAGCAGCTGGCCCTGGTTGTCATAGAAATAGTAGCTGCGCCCGCCTGCCGCGTTCTCGCTGGCGCGCAGGCGGCCATAGCCGTCGTAGTAGTTGCGGCTGGTACGGCTGAGTGCGCCGTCGCTGCTGCTGGTGGTGACGCTGACAGTTCGCCCGTACGCGTCGCGCAGCTCGGTGGTGATCCGTTGGGGCGCACCCGGAGCGCCGCTGGTGACGCGCAGCCCCATGCCTGAATCGAGGTAGTTCCACGTGCTGCTGGAGAGCAGCGTTGCGTCGCTGCGGCGAATTTCCGACAGCAGCCGCCCCAGCCCGTCGTAACGGTAGGTTTCAGTTTCCTGCACCTGCGCGTTGGCCGGCCCACGCAGGGTCAGGGTTGCCAGCAGCTGGCCCCGCGCATCGTAGGTATAACGCTTGGTGACAGCAGCGGTGTCAACGATGCCGGTGCCGGTGGCATCCATCCGCGCATAGTCGGTGCGCACGGCCAACCGCCCCCAAGCGTCGTAGCTGACGTCCACCCGCGATCCTGCTGCTCCCTGCTGTCCGGCCGCCCAGGTGGCAACGGCAGCAAGGGTGATGGCGCCGTCATAGCGGAGATCGGCGTAGGTGCGCTCGGTCGCGAGCTGGCCGATACCGGCACCGGCCGCGTGGTAGGCATACTCATGCACATCACCGGTGGGGCTGATCACGAACCGCAGGCGGTCCTGCCCGTCATACAGGTATACGGTGGTCATGCCGCCGGTGGGTGCGAAGGCGCTGCCGGCACCGTCGGCATCGATGCCGCTGTAGCGGGTTTCGCTGGTGACCTGGTTGCTGGCCGAGTACGTACGCTGGATGGCGCGGGCGCTGCCGTCGGCGGCTGCGCGCTCCCACTGCCACAGCACATTGCCCTGGGCGTCGTAACTGAAATCGGTCTGTTGCAGGGTCTGGGCGCCGCGCTGCGTCGCCACCTGGGTGATGTTGCCGTCGCCGTCGTAGGCATAGCGGGTGACGTCACGCAGGCCATCGCGAGCGGGCAGCTCGATGCGGGTCAGCCGGCCATCGGCATCGAATTCATAGGTCCAGGTGGCGCCGGTGGCGTCGCTGACATCGGTGCGGCGGGTGGCCGCGTCGTACCGATAGCTCACCGTCTGCCCGGCGCCGTCGGCGTCGTTGGCGTTGACATCGCCCACGGTGGCGGTCACCACCCGCCCCTGCCCGTCGTAGCCATAGCTCATCAGGGCGCCGTCGCTTTGCCGCACCAGGCTGATGCGCAGGCTGTCGCCGTCATACGCGTACGAGGTGCGGTAGAGCAGGCCGTCGTTGCCGCCGGCGTCGTCCCAGGTGGCGCGGTCGGTCGACGATTCCGGGGTGAGGTCGACCAACGACCAGGACAGGCGCCCCAGTGCGTCGTAGCCGTAGCTGACCCGGCCACTGACCTGGCCCGGCTGGTCACCGTGGACTTCGATCTGCTGCAGGCGACCCAGCGTGTCATAGCTGTAGCGCAGGGCCGCGAGCGAATCGGCGTCGCGCACGGCCAGGATGCGGCCCTGGGTATCGTAGTCCACCACCCACGTCACCGCGTTGCTGCGGCCATCGCGAAGCGAGAGCAGGCGCCCCTGTGCCTGCGCGTCATCCAGCGCGGCATAGGTTTCGGTGGCGCGGCTGGTGCCTTCCACATAGGTCCACAGGCCGGTGCCCGGGGTGAGGGTCAGCTCATCGTGGGCACCCTCGCCCGAGGTGGCGCGATAGACGTTCGGTGCAACGTAGGCAAAGTCCTGGTAGCCACCGTCGCCGGTGTGGCGGCGCAGGATGCTGCCCGCCTGGCCCAGCTGCCCCTGCAGCAGCTCAACGCGACGCTCGAAGCCGGTCACCCAGCCATCGGCGCCCACCTGGGCGGTGGTGCCCTGGCTGTTGTAGGTGCGTGCACTGCCCAGCGCGGTGCCGCGGAACAGCAGCTGTTCGTCCTGGGACTGGAAGACAAGGTTGCCATTGGCCACATTGACGTACTGGCGGTCGGTACCTTGGCCGCTACGCGCGGATCCTGCGCCAGCACCGGCCAGGCTTGCGTTGAACAAGCCCAAGCCATTTCCCGTGAACACTGCGACCATGCCGATTCCCTGCCGTTCCGTTGGGAGCCCGGAAGGAAATCCGGGCCATCTCAAGGAACAGTCCGGACCGGCAGAAAAAAGTTTAGGGGCAATTCACCGGATCAACCGGCCTGCTGAAGCTCGGCCAGCAGGGCGTCGAACTGGGCCAGGTGCTCGGCATCCTGTTCCAGGGTGGTGGCAATGGCATCGAGCATGGCGGCCCACTGGCTGTGCTCGCGCAGGTCCGGCCCGAACTGCCACACCAGCACAGCCCGGATGATCCGGCGCCGGGCCTGTTTGACCGCATCCGGGTTGCCGCGGTCGATGTTCTTTACCGCCTCGATCAGCTGCGGCCGCAGCGATGGGCGGCCGGCCGCGGCTTCGCTGCGCGAGGAGGAAGCGGCACCCGCCTTGCCGGTGGTGCGGCGGCGCGTGTCGGACGCCAGCTCGGCCTTGAGCAGCGACACCAGCGAGGATGACGAACCGACCGGGCCAAGGCTCATCGGGGTCAATGCCGCCCGTAGCCACTCAGCAGCATGGACGCTGCTTCAGGGGCCGGCGGGGCGTTCGGTACCGGCGCCGCAGGCTGGCCGCCCTGCTCGCGCAGGCGCTGCAGCCACTGGCGCATGTCGCCAGTGACGCCGGGGTTGGACTGTTCGCACGCCAGGCCCTTGGCCAGCGCCTGCTCCACCCCACCCGGTTCGTTCCGGCTGGCGGCAACCACGGCCTGGGCGTACCAGCCCAGGTCATCGGTACGGTCGATGAGGGGAGCCAGCACAGCCTGTACGGCACCCGCGTCGCCCCCCAGCATCACCAGCCGGCCCAACTGGAACCGGGCGGCATCGAATTCCGGGGCCGCCACCAACAGTGCCCGCCAGATCGCTTCGGCACGGGCGAACATGCCCAGCTGCGCGTACTGCGCGCCGAGCAGGTGCTGGGCCTGCAGGTGACCGGGCTGCAACGCCAGAAGCCGCTTCAGCGCCTCCAGCGCTTCGCCGTCGCGCCCGTTCTGCATGGCACTGAGGGAGACATGGAAGAGCTCATCAGCGTCGAGAATGTCCAGTGACATGGGTATGGTTGGCCGTTGCGGGATGTGGCGGGAGCATAGCCTACCGTCGGGATGTGGCGTGGCGGCGGCGCCGTCACCCAAGGCCAGTGACCGCCAACCCTTCCTGCTACGATTGGCGGCAAGCGCAATGGTCCATAATATCGGACATTAGTGATAGCATGAGATGTATTTAGGACATACCTGGGCAGATATTTCGGACATGCCTTGAAGAATGTGTAGAATAGGTGACATGAAAGACGTCATCCTTCTCCGCCTTGCAGATCAGATCAGGAGCATGCGCGCCCAGCGGGGTCTGAGCCAGTCAGACTTGGCCGCTGCGGCCGGCGTCAACCGGAAAACGATCATCGAACTGGAGAAGGGGTCGGCCGGGATTGCGCTCGGGACCGTTGTGGCCGTGTTGGAAAGCATGGGTGGCGAGCTGAGCGTGGTGCCTGCTTCCAAACCAACAACGGCGGAAGTTCAGTCGCTGCTCGGTCTGGAGCCTTCGCCAACCCTCTACGACCGTCGCACGACAGGGCAGATGGCCGGCAAAGCGGCACATATCCTGCGACGGGTGAGCTCCGGTCGCAAGACCAAGCCCGCAGAGCCGCCGGCCGGAGGCAAGTGATGGCCAAGCGCACCACCATGACGGTATCCACGCCCCAAGGCCTCTCGGGGCAGTTGGACTACGTGGGCTACTACACCTTCAACTACGCACAGGACGCCCTACCTCCCTGCGCTGTGTCGTTGGGCATGCCGGTACGCATGGAACCGTATGACGGCCCCGAACCCATGGCCATCTTCCAGATGAACCTGCCCGAAGGCCACATGTTGGAGATGCTGCAGCATCGGTTCGGCAAAACCACTGCGCTTGATCCCATGTTGCTGCTGGCAATGACGGGCGGTGAAGCGGGTATTGGCCGCGTATCGCTTGCCAGCTCCCAATTCACCGCCGGTGCGGCAGTGGGCGTAGAGCTTTCGCAGGTGCTTGCAGATCAGGGCACGAGGGATCTGTTCCAGGAGTTGGCCGACGAATACCTGTTGCGGTCCGGCGTCTCCGGCGTGCAGCCGAAGCTTCTGGTTCCAGAGCAGTCCGGCGCAATATTTGGCAAGGCCCTTCTCCCGACACGCGAGCTTATCGTCAAGACCGAAGGCGCCCACTTTCCGGGCCTGGCAATCAACGAATACCTCTGCATGTCCATCGCCCGGGAAGCGGGCATTCCGGTACCTGAGTTCCATCTTTCAGAAGACGGTAAGCGTTTCGTCATGCGGCGGTTCGATCGCACGCAGGCAGGCGCGCCAATCGGGTTCGAGGACATCGCCGTCCTGGTAGGACTCAATGCGAAAGCGAAGTACAGCCTGAGCTACGAACAGGTTGCCCAGGTGCTCAATCTTTACTGCTCGGTGGAGCATCGGCCGGCGGCATTGGCGCAGCTGTTCGACCAGGTCGCGTTGTCTGTATTGGTTGGCAACGGTGATGCGCATCTCAAGAACTTCGGCGTGATCTACGAAGATCCTTCCAAGGGCAGCGTAACGATGTCGCCCGCCTACGATATCGTCTGCACCACCTGCTACCTGCCCAGCGACGTGCTGGCGCTGACATTGAATCATCAGAAGGGCCTGATGGCAGCAAGGGCGGATCTGGAGGCATTCGGGAAGAACCACTGTGGGCTTGCCGATCCGATGGCAAGAATCGCCCGACTGGTTGAAGCCATGCACGTGGTCATGTACACCGAGAGCCATCGGATCGACCAGGTTCGTGGCCTGCGACAGTGTTTCGAGCCTTCGCTGGCGCGGTTCGAGAAACTGTTGGCGAGGCAAGGCTCGAACGCCAGCGCTCGATAGTCCAGTCACACGCGAGAAGGAAAGCGACGCGGGTTCATGCGCAGTCCAGCATGGCCTTCTTCACGACCGACCAGGACAGGGGGCTGATTGTGCGACATGCCGGAGACGGGCCCGTGACCGGATTTGCAGTGCTGGGTGGTGCGAACACCTACATGGCAACGCGATCTGAGTAGAAGTGGCGTTGCTGTCGTTTCACCGCTGGCGCTGGCGGTTCGGCTGGTTCGCCGCTTCATTTTCCAGCGGGAAGGAATCGCCCCAGACCTCGATATCAAGACCATTGAGGTTCCGATCCAAGGACACGCAGTTCTGGATCAAGGACCGGAGCACGTAGGCAGGCGATCGTTCGCTGCGCCACGCAGAGAGCTGAAAGGCACGGCGTAGGCCGGGGTCCACCTTCACTCGTAAGTAGACCTGCTTCTTCATGGGATGACGTCCTCGGGAAGGAACTGCCCCAGGTCGGAGTTGATCTCGCCGTGGAAGATCGTGCGTTCCACGAACCGGGGCACCCGTGGGTCTTCCACTGCTGGCGTGCCCAGCAGCTTGATGGTGATGACGCCCGCGCTGGCTTCGATCTGCAGCTTGCGGCCCACGTTGAAGCCCATCTGCCGCAACCACTGGCCGCGGATCTTGAGGTAGGGAACCTTCAGCTCTTCGTGGAAGTGCGCGGGTGGCGTGCACGGTGCGGATTGCGTACGGCGTTCGCGTGCGCTCCGGGCAATCGCGGATTGGGACGGGTAGTCGTTGTAGCTGTCGTCGGGTCGTTGCCTTTTCATGGTGTGCCTCCAGTAGGAAGATCCCTCGCCGGGATGGCGAGGGAGTCGGGAGGTTAGAAACCGTAAAACACGAAAAATCGGCGGGCGTATTTCCACGAGGGTGTTGTATTAGCCACCCTCCCGACGCAGGACATCCAATTCTCGTGTTTTTGGAGTTTCTACGCTCCGGAACACACCATGCGCGCCGCTGCCAACGATGGGAAATTGTTTGTGCCTCTTGATTTCCCGACTTCGGTAGGCAGAACCTTCTCAATGACGCATATGGCGCCAAAAGCGCAGATGCCAACAGTCTGCGCATATGAAGAAGCAGGGTTCAGTAGTAACAATCAATTCAAGCTTCGCTGGGTATGACGGTGCGCTCCTCAGTACGGCAAGGATGCATGTCCACCATGCACTCGCCGGCTGGATGCCCGAGCGGAATCGATGGTCGCGGCACCGCCGATGATCCAGTGCATGGGACAGAGCCCCAAACACAGCAAAATCTAACAAAGTGTTGCGACGTGGTGCGATGGAGTCTGAAGCTTTGCGCACCGGATACGGGTGAAGCTTGAAGGGGCTTCGCCCGGCAGCTATAGTTAACTTGACTACGCAGACAGCAGAAAATTTGTCGGCGGAGCTGCGAAGCCTCTAAGGGGCACATGAAGGGAAATTGCTGGCGAATGGGTTGTTCACTTGAGTGTGGAAACCTGCCAGTGAGGCCGTCCTTCCTACGTAGTCACTTCAGTATTCTGCGTTTCTTGGCCTCGGTCGCGTGATAGCACGCTACCGGGGCCAAGTACCTTCTGGAGAGATTACTTACTGCTAACGTACTTCTCCCGCCGCACCTGCGGCGTCGGCAACCCAGCCTCCTTCAACGCCTCGAACGTCGCATCCACCATGTCCGGGTTGCCGCACAGGTAGGCGATGTCGGTGGCGGGGTTGGGCGCAAACTCGGCCAGGTGCTGCTGCACGTAGCCGTGGCGGACGTCCGGGTGCGGGTTCTCGGGCAGCTCGCGGGACAGGCACGGCACGTAACGGAAGCCCGGGTGGGCGGCGGCGAAGGCGTAGAAGTCTTCGCTGTAGAGCAGCTCTTCGGGGGTGCGGGCGCCCTGGAGCAGCACCACTTCCACCCCGCGCTCGGCCATGGCGGTGGCCAGCAGCGGCAGCATGGAGCGGTACGGGGTGACCCCGGTGCCGGTGGCGATGAGCAGGTAGCGGGCGTTGTGGTCGCCCGGCATCAGGCAGAACCGACCGAACGGGCCGCTGGCGGTCACGTGGCCGCCCAGGTCCAGGCCTTCGAACAGGGCCGTGGCGGCGCCGCCGGGCACAAAGCTGACTGCAATATCAACGGCTTCGCCCGGGGCCATGGCGTGGTCGTGGATGGTGGCCAGGGAGTAGCTGCGCTTGGTGGCAGTGCCGTCGGCGTACTCGAAATGGACCTGGATGAACTGTCCGGGCTGGAAATCCAGCGGTTGGCCGTCATCACGCAGGAACTGGTAGTGGCCGACGGTGGGGGCCAGCATGCGCCGGTCGATCAGCTTGAGGGGGAATTGAACAGGCACGAATTTGGGAAACAGTGTGTAGCCGGGGCAGACCCTCGGGGGCTTCTATAATAGCCGCTCCCCCGCCCCTATCCAGCGCCGTCCCATGGGCGCGAAGGCAAGAGCTTGGCATCCCAGAACACTCCCGCGACCAGTACCGCCCCCGCCCTGCGGGTGCGCGACCTCCGCAAGACCTATGACAACGGCACCCAGGCCCTGAAAGGGGTTTCGCTGGACGTTGCCCCGGGCGACTTCTTCGCGCTGCTGGGCCCGAACGGGGCCGGCAAGTCCACCCTGATCGGGATCATCAGCTCGCTGGTGAACCTCAGCGAGGGCCAGGTGGAGGTATTCGGCAGCGACCTGGTGCGCAACCGCAGCGCCACCATGCGGCTGATCGGCCTGGTGCCGCAGGAAATCAACTTCAACCTGTTCGAGAAGCCCTTCGACATCCTGGTCAACTACGCCGGTTTCTATGGCGTGGCCCGTGCCGAGGCCGAGAAGATGGCCGAGGAGGAGCTCAAGCGCGCCCATCTGTGGGAAAAGGCGCAGGTGATGAGCCGGACGCTGTCGGGCGGCATGAAGCGCCGGCTGATGATCGCCCGGGCGATGATGACCCGCCCGCGCCTGCTGATCCTGGATGAGCCCACCGCGGGCGTGGATATCGAGATCCGCCGCGACATGTGGCGGGTGCTGAAGGAGATCAACGCCGCCGGCACCACGATCATCCTCACCACGCATTACCTGGAAGAGGCCGAGCACCTGTGCCGCAACCTGGCCATCATCAACCACGGCCAGATCGTGACCCAGGGGCCGATGCGCGAGCTGCTGGCCAAGCTGGACGTGGAAGGCTTCCTGTTCGACATCGACGGTGAGCTGCCGGCGCAGCTGCCGGTGATCGAGGGCACCACGATGGTGGCCATCGACGGGCACACGCTGGACGTGGACATGCCGCGCGCGATGGATCTGAACCGGGTATTCGCGGCGCTGAACGCGTCGGGCATCCGGGTGCGGTCGATGCGGACCAAGAGCAACCGCCTGGAGGAGCTGTTCGTGCGCCTCACCGGCAACCAGGAGAACGCGGCATGAGCAGCACCCCGACCCCGGTCCTGACCGACGGCCAGCGCAACCGGATTGCGCTGATGACGATCGTGCGCCGCGAAGTGGCGCGCATCCTGCGCATCTGGGGCCAGACGCTGGTGCCGCCGGCGATCACGATGACGCTGTACTTCCTGATCTTCGGCGGGCTGATCGGTTCACGCGTGGGCGAGATGGGCGGCTACAGCTACATGCAGTTCATCGTGCCGGGCCTGGTGATGATGAGCGTGATCCAGAACAGCTACGGCAACATCAGTTCGTCGTTCTTCGGGGCGAAGTTCGGGCGGCACGTGGAAGAGCTGCTGGTGAGCCCGATGCCGAACTGGGTGATCCTGTGGGGTTACGTGGCCGGCGCGGTGCTGCGCGGGTTGATGGTGGGCGTGATCGTGCTGCTGATCGCGATGTTCTTCACCCCGGTGCGCATTCCGCACCCGCTGGTGACGCTGACCACGGTACTGCTGGGCGCGACGATCTTCTCGCTGGCCGGTTTCATCAATGCGGTGTACGCCAAGAAGTTCGATGACGTGGCGATCGTGCCCACCTTCATCCTGACCCCGCTGACCTACCTGGGCGGCGTGTTCTATTCGGTGAAGCTGCTGCCCACGTGGGCGGAAGCGGCCACGCACGCGAACCCGATCTTCTACATGGTGAACGCGTTCCGTTACGGCCTGCTGGGTACGAGCGACGTGCCGCTGTGGGTGGCGTATGCGCTGATGATCGGTTTCGTGGTGGTGCTGACCGCGCTGGCGCTGTGGCTGCTCAAACGCGGCGTAGGCATGCGGAGCTGATCTACCCCGTAGCGCCGGCCGTTGGCCGGCCCTCGACGTAGTTGGAGAAACGCATGCGCATACTTGTATTGGGTGCCGGTGGTACCGGCGGTTACTTCGGCGGTCGCCTGGCCCAGGCGGGGGTCGACGTGACCTTCCTGGTCCGCCCTGCCCGCGCGGCTCAGCTGGACAGCGAGGGCCTGGTGATTCGCAGCCCGCTGGGTGATGCGAGCTTCCCGGTAGCCCACGTCACTGCCGATGCGCTGCCTGCGCTTGCCGCAGAGCAGCCCTTTGACCTGGTGATCCTGAGCTGCAAGGCCTACGACCTGGACAGCGCCATCGAGGCGATTGCACCTGCGGTGTCCTCGCGTACGACGGTGCTGCCGATCCTCAACGGGCTGCGCCACTACGCGGCACTGGATGCGCGCTTTGGCCGCGATGCGGTGCTGGGTGGGCTGTGCTTCATCAGTGCGACCAAGGCCGCCGATGGGGCAGTGCTGCACCTGGCGCCAGCGGCGAAGCTGACCTTTGGCGAGCGTGACACGCCCGGCAACAGTGCGCGGGTGCTGGCGCTGGCGGCGGCGTGCGTACAGGCCGGGGTGGACCATGTGGCCAGCGATGCCATTGGGCAGGAGCAGTGGGTCAAGTACACGTTCCTGACCACGCTGGCGGCGGCAACCTGCCTGATGCGGGCGGATGTGGGCACGATCGTGGCGACGGATGACGGTGCGGAGATCGTGCGCGGGTTGTATGCCGAATGCCTGGCGGTGGCCGAGGCGGCGGGTGAGCCGATTCCGGAGAAGGCGCAGGCGGTGGCACTGGCGGCGACCACGCAGGAAGGTTCGGCGCTGAAGGCGTCGATGCTGCGCGATCTGGAGGCCGGCCAGCAGGTGGAGGCCGAGCAGATCGTGGGCGACATGCTGGTGCGGGCACGCGCGGCCGGCCAGGCGGCGCCGCTGCTGGCGGTGGCGTATGCGCATCTGCAGGCTTACCAGCGCCAGCGCGCGGGCTGAGCATGGCTGCCGGCGCTGCACCGACGCGGGTTCTGGTGCTGGGGCTTGGCTACAGCGGGCGGCACGTGGCGGCGCTGTTACAGGCCCAGGGTGTGGCATGCAGTGGGACGGTGCGGGAGCCGGAGGCGGCGGCCGACGATGGTGTTGTCCGCCACCGGCTGGTGGCGGGGCAGCCTGTTGATGATGCGCTGCGTGAGGCCATCCACAGCGCGGAGGCGGTGATCTGTACGGTGCCTCCGGATGATGCCGGTGACCCTGCGTTGCGGTTGGTGGCCGAAGCGCTGCGTGCCAGCACGGTACTTCGCTGGGTGGGCTATCTCTCTTCAACGGCGGTGTACGCCGACCGCGAGGGAGGGTGGATCGACGAGTCGTCGGTGGCCGATGCGGTGGATGACACGGCGCGGCGGCGGTTGCTGGCCGAGGCGCAGTGGCGCGGGTTTGCGCGGGACGAGGGCGTGGCGTCTGCCGTATTCCGGCTGCCCGGGATCTATGGTCCCGGGCGCAATGCGCTGGTTCAACTGGCGGAAGGCCGCGCGCGGCATGTGCTGCGGCCGGGGCTGGTGTTCAACCGGCTGCATGTGGAGGATCTGGCGGCAGTCGTTGTCGCCGCGATGGGTCGCCCCGGGGAGGCTTTGTATCTGCCCGCCGACGATGAGCCGGCCGCGCCGCAGGAGGTGCTGGCGTTCGCGGCGGAGCTGGGTGGGTTTGCGATGCCACCTGCCGTGGCGTGGGATGACCCGTCAGTGAGCCCTGCGTTGCGGCGGTTCTACGCCAGCAACAAGCGCATCGACAGCCAGGGCACGCGCGAAGCGTTGGGGTGGAAGCCAACATTCGCGACATACCGCGAGGGCCTTCAGGACGCCATCCGGTAGGGTGGGTTCCCAAACAACCGCCGATAGGGGTGATCGGTGCTTTGACGCATTGACCTCTCCGGCGACGTGCCTTCGCCATCGGTCATGCCTTCTACGGCCTGCCCTTTGGTATCGGCGGTCGATCGGGATGCGACCCTACCAGGGCAGCGACACGGCAGGCCCGGGTCAGCGCGCGTCTGGCAGGCGGAAGAACGTGCGCGTCGCTGCGGTGGCGTTCGCTGCAGTCAGCTCCACATCCTCGCCGCGATCCCGCGCCAGTTCCTCGACGATATGCGCCAGGAACATCGGCTCATTGCGCCGATCCTTCGGCATCGGCTTCAAACTGCGCGGCAGCAGGTACGGCGCGTCGGTTTCAATCATCAGCCGCTCGGCCGGAATGTGCTTGACCAGCTCGCGCAGGTGCGCGCCACGGCGCTCGTCGCACAGCCAGCCGGTGATGCCGATGTACCAGTCCTGGTCCAGGTAATCGAACAGCTCCTGGCGCTCGCCGGTGAAGCAATGCACCACCGCGGCGCCGATGCGGCCGTCGAAGTTCTTCATCTGCGCCATGAAATCGGCATGCGCGTCGCGCTGGTGCAGGAACAGCGGCTTGCGCTGTCCATCGGCGGCGCGCACCTCACTGGCCAGCTGCAGCTGGCGCTCGAAGGCACGGTGCTGGGCCGGGCGCGGGGCGAAATCACGGAAATAGTCCAGGCCGCACTCGCCCACCGCCACCACTTCGGCGTGGGCGTGCAGCGCGCGCATTTCGGCATCGCATTCGTCGGTGTATTCCACCGCGTGATGCGGGTGCACGCCGGCGGTGGCGTACAGGAAGCCCGGGTGCTGGCGCGCCAGGTCGAGGGCCATCGGCGAATGCTCACGGCTGGCGCCGGTCAGCACCATCTGCACCACGCCGGCCTCGCGGGCGCGGGCCAGCACGGCATCGCGGTCGCGGTCGAAGGAATCGTGGGTGAGGTTGGCGCCGATATCGATCAGTTGCATGGGGCAGCTACGGGGCAATGAATCGCGCCATTGTAGCCCGGTCGGCTCGCCGGCCCTGCCGCCGGCCCGTATCCTTGCGCCATGAGTACGCCGAGTTTTCCGATTTCCGGGCTGCTGCCGCAGATCGCCACGCAGCTGGCCACGCACCCGCGCCTGGTGCTGGAAGCGCCCCCGGGCGCGGGCAAGACCACCCAGGTGCCGCTGGCGCTGCTGGACGCGCCGTGGCTGGAAGGCCGGAAGGTCATCATGCTGGAACCACGCCGGGTAGCCGCGCGCAGCGCCGCGCAGTTCATGGCGCGGCAGCTGGGCGAAGAGGTCGGCGGCACGGTGGGCTACCGCATCCGCTTCGAGAACAAGGTGTCCGCACGCACCCGGGTGGAGGTGGTCACCGAGGGCATCCTCACCCGGATGCTGCAGGACGACCCGATGCTGGACGGTGTGGGCGCGCTGCTGTTCGATGAATTCCATGAGCGCCATCTGGCCGCCGATCTCGGGCTGGCGCTGGCGCTGGATGTGCAGGCGCAGCTGCGCGAGGACCTGCGCATCGTGGTGATGTCGGCGACGCTGGATGGCGAGCGGCTGGCGCAGCTTCTGGACGCCCCGCGCCTGAGCAGCGCCGGCCGCAGCTTCCCGGTGGCGGTGAGCCATTTCCCGGCCCGCCGCGATGAATCCCTTGAGGCGCAGGCACGGCGCGCGGTGGAGCAGGCCTTGGCTGAGCACCCCGGGGATGTGCTGGTGTTCCTGCCGGGCCAACGCGAGATCGCGCGCACCCAGGCGGCGCTGGAACAGGCGTTGCCCGCCGATATCCAGGTGCTGCCGCTGCACGGCGAGCTGCCGGTGGAGCAGCAGTCGCGCGTGCTGCAGCCCGATCCGCAGGGCCAGCGCCGGGTGGTGCTGGCCACCAACGTGGCCGAATCCTCGGTGACCCTGCCCGGGGTGCGCGTGGTGGTGGATGCGGGGCTGGCGCGCGAGCCGCGTTATGACCCCAACAGCGGTTTTTCGCGACTGGACGTGGTGAACATCGCGCAGGCCTCGGCCGACCAGCGCGCCGGCCGCGCCGGGCGCGTGGCTGAAGGCTGGGCCTGGCGGCTGTGGCCGCAGTCGCAGCGGCTGGAAGCGCAGCGCCGGCCGGAGATCGCACAGGTGGAGCTGGCCGCGCTGGCGCTGGAGCTGGCTGCATGGGGCAGCGAGGACCTGCGTTTCGTGGATGCGCCGCCGGTGGGCGCGATGGCCGCCGCGCGCGAGCTGCTGCAGCGGTTGGGTGCGCTGGGCGATAGCGGCGCGCCCACCGCACTGGGCCGGCGCATGCTCACCCTGGGCACGCACCCACGGCTGTCGGCGATGCTGCTGGCGGCCGGCAACGGCACCGAGCAGGCGCTGGCCTGCGACCTGGCCGCGCTGGTGGAAGCGCGGGATCCGCTGCGCCACGGAAACGATGCCTTGGCCGCGCGGTGGCGGGCGCTGGCCGCATTCCGGCAGGGACGCGTGCCGCAGGACGCCAATCGCGGCGCGCTGGCGGCCATCGATGCGGCCAGCAAGCAATGGCGGCGGCGCCTGCGCTGCGACACCACGCCGCCGTCTTCAGTGGAGGCCCACCAGCTGGGCGACCTGCTGGCGCACGCCTTCCCGGACCGGATCGCGGCGCGGCATCCCACCGACCCGCTGCGTTACCTGTTGGCCAATGGGCGCAGCGCGCGCCTGTTCGACCCCAGCGACCTGCGCGGTGAGCCGTGGCTGGTGGCGGTGGAACTGCGCTACGAAGCCCGCGATGCGCTGCTGCAGCGCGCCGCGCCGGTGGATGAGAACCGCCTGCGCCGGGATTTCCCGCAGCGCTTCCAGCAGCAGGACGTGGTGCGCTGGGACGCGGACAAGCGGGCGCTGGTGGCGCGCCGCGAAAGCCGCTTCGACCGCATCGTGCTGGACAGCCGATCGGGCGGGCGGGTGGATCCGGCGCAGGCCGCGCAGGCCTTGACCGAGGCGGTGCGCGAGCTGGGACTGGAGGCATTGCCATGGACCGACGGACTGCGCCAGTGGCAGGCGCGAGCACTCTCGCTGCGTGCGTGGATGCCGGAGCTGGACCTGCCGGAGGTGTCCGATGCGGCGCTGATGGAAACGCTCACGACATGGCTGACGCCGGCGTTCAATGGCAAGACGCGCCTGGATGCGCTGGATGAGTCCACGCTGGGCGAGGCGCTGAAATCGCCGATGCCGTGGGCACAGCGCCAGCTGATCGACCGGCATGCGCCGGTGCGTATCGCGGTGCCCTCGGGCATGGAGCGGCCGATCACGTATGCGCTGGAGGCCGATGGCAGCACGCCGCAGCCACCAGTGCTGGCGGTGAAGCTGCAGGAGCTGTTCGGGCTGGCCGATACGCCGCGCATCGCCGATGGCCGCGTGCCGCTCACGCTGCACCTGCTGTCGCCCGGTGGCCGCCCGCTGCAGGTGACCCAGGACCTGCGCAACTTCTGGGCCAACACCTATGCCGAGGTCAAGAAGGAAATGAAGGGGCGCTACCCACGGCACCCGTGGCCGGATGATCCGTGGACCGCCAGCGCCACCCATCGCGCCAAGCCACGCGGGACATAACGCCGGCTGACCGTGCGCCGCCGGTCCACCTGAATGGATCGCGCGGATTGGTTATCGTCGTGACCATGCCGTGCCTGGTGGATAACACGCCCTACACGGCCCCCGCGCGACACTGGATTTCGAACCGAGGCAAAGGACCCCCCAATGAGCAGACTGACCGTGATTACCGACCGCGCCCTGGAGCGTGCACTGGATCTGGCAAGCAGCGCAGGCGATGGCCTGAAGCACGCCGGCAGCAACCTGCGCCACCTCGGCCCGCAGGCGACGGACTGGATCAAGACCGGTGCGGCGCTGGGTGCGGTGAAGACCGGCAGCAAGGTGGCCGCCAAGGCGGTGCGCCGTAATCCGGCGGCCACCATCGCCGTGGCCGCAGTAGGTGTAGGCCTGCTGGGCTACGCGCTGTACCGCAAGCAGCAGAAGAAGAAGCTGGCCAACGGCAGCGTGGTGAATGGGCAGGCCGAGCGCATCAGCGCGCGCAACCGCCGCAACACCACGGTGGTGGATGAGCACAGCGATATCGGCAGCGACGCCTGATCCATCAGGCACGTTGCAGTAGACGAAAACCGCCGGCCTGTCCGGCGGTTTTTGTTTGGATCAATCGATCCGCCGCCACTGGCCGGGCTGCAGGTCCTCCAGCCGGTGCGGGCCCATCGCCACGCGCACCAGCCGCAGCGTGGGCAGGCCGACCGCCGCCGTCATCCGTCGCACCTGGCGGTTGCGCCCTTCGCGCAGGGTGATGGCCAGCCAGGCATCAGGCACGGTCTTGCGGAACCGCACCGGCGGCGTGCGCTCCCACAACGATGGGGTTTCCAGGTACTCCACGCGTGCGGGCAGGGTCGGGCCGTCGTTCAACTGCACGCCCCTGCGCAACGCCTGTACCTGCTCGTCGGTCGGCGCGCCTTCCACCTGCACCCAGTAGGTCTTGTCTTCCTTGTGGCGCGGGTCTGTCAGCCGATGTGCCAGCCTGCCGTCGTCGGTGAGCAGCAGCAGGCCCTCGCTGTCGTAGTCCAGGCGACCTGCCGCGTATACGTCAGGCGGCAGGCCGAAGCCGGCCAGGGTCGCGCGTGGCGGCTGGCTGCTGTCGGTGAACTGGCACAGGACGTTGAAGGGCTTGTTGAAGGCGATCAGCATGGGGCGGGACAGAAGTGACGAGGTGTCATTGTCCCATTACACGGCTTCGGACGCCGTGGTACCGCTATCTCAACCGGTAGCGCACGACCGTTGGTCGTGCGCCCGCGTACCGGGCAGGGCCCGGCACTACTTCACGAAACGAAGGGTCATGCGGTCGCTTTCACCGATCGCCTTGTACTTGGCATCATCGGCGGCGTCATGGTTGTTCACCGGCGGCAGGGTCCACACGCCGTTCGGGTGGTCCTTGGTATCGCGCGGGTTGGCGTTGATCTCGCTGCTGCCGGCCAGTTTGAAGCCGGCCGCTTCGGCCATGGCGATGACCTGGGCCTGGCCCACGTAGCCGCTCTTGTCGTCGGCCGGCACGTCGGCCTTGGCACGGTGTTCGACCACGCCGAGCACGCCACCGGGCTTGAGCACGCTGTAGAAGCCCTTGAACATGCCTTCGGCCTGGTTGGCGCTGCGCCAGTTGTGCACGTTGCGGAAGGTCAGCACGACATCGGCGGAGTTGTCAGGGCCGAACTTGGGGGCTTTGGGGTCGTAGCCCACGATCTTGGCCTTGTCGTAGAGCGCCGGGGTGCCGGCGAACTTCTTTTCCAGCCCGTCGCGGCCGCGCTGCTGGTAATCGCGGGCCTTGCCTTCAGCAACTGCCATCGGGTCGACCACCGCCGCGACGTAGGTGCCCTTGTCACGCAGCAGCGGGGCGAGGATTTCCGAGTACCAGCCGCCACCGGGGGTGATTTCCACCACGGTCTTGCCCGGTTCCACGCCGAAGAACGACAACGTCTGCGCCGGGTGGCGGTAGGCATCGCGCTTCACGTTGTCCGGCGTGCGGCCCTTGCCGTCGACGGCAGCCTGGACGGCGGCGGTGATGGCGGGCTGGGCGTTGGGGCCGGCCGGCTTGATGGCCATGGCGGGAGCGGCAAGCAGCAGCGTGGATACGGTGAACAGGCAGGCACAGCTGAGCGAACGGGCTTTCATCGGATCACCTACGGTGGCGGGATGCGGCGAGCCTAGCAGCCGCGATGTCAAAGGTGTTCACAAAACGTTAGTGCAGTGCAGCGAAGCGGAACACTGTTTTGTGGCCCGCGCCGCAGCGGTGTCATGGACAGGCACTTATGCTGTGACATTGGATTTGACTGGAGGATTGCCCATGACTGCACCGCGCGAACTCGGCCGTTCCGGCCTGAAAGTGCTTCCCATCGCGTTCGGCGGCAACGTCTTCGGCTGGGGCGCGGACGAGAAGACCTCGTTCGCCCTGCTCGATGCGTTCGTCGATGCCGGCTACAGCCTGGTCGATACCGCCGATGTGTATTCGGCCTGGGTGCCCGGGAACAGGGGCGGTGAATCGGAAACGATCCTGGGCCGCTGGTTCCAGCGCAGCGGCAAGCGCGACAAGGTGGTGCTGGCCACCAAGGTGGCCAAGTGGGCCGAACACCCGGGGCTGTCCGCCGACAACATCAGCGCGGCCGTGGAAGATTCGCTGCGCCGCCTGCAGACCGATGTCATCGATCTCTACCAAGCGCACGAGGATGACGAGTCCACCCCGCTGGAAACCACGCTGGCCGCGTTTGGCCGGTTGATCGAACAGGGCAAGGTACGTGCGATTGGCGCCTCCAACTACAGCGCCGAGCGGTTGCAGGCCGCGCTGAAGGTATCGGCGGACTACAGGCTGCCCCGCTACGAGACGCTGCAGCCGGAGTACAACCTGTATGACCGTGCCGGTTACGAAAGCGGGCTGGAAGCGGTGGCGCGCGAGCACGGGCTGGGCGTAATCAGCTACTACTCGCTGGCCAGCGGCTTCCTCAGCGGCAAGTACCGCAGTGCCGATGATGCGGCCAAGAGCAGCTCGCGCGGCAGCAGCGTGGTGGCCAAGTACGTCAATCCGCGTGGCCTGCGCATCCTGCAGGCGCTGGATGACGTGGCCGGCACCTACAACGCGACCCCGGCCCAGGTCGCCATTGCCTGGTTGATCGCCCGCCCGGGTATCACCGCGCCGATCGTCAGCGCGACCCGCGTGGAACAGCTGCACGACGTCCTCGCCGCTGCCCAGGTAGACCTGACCGCCGAAGACATCGCACAGCTGGAAAGCGCCAGCGCCGCCTGACCGCCCCTCCGGAATAGACCGCACCAGCAACGGCCACCCCAGGGTGGCCGTTTCCACATCACCCCACCACTGCCCCATCTTCGGCCACCAGCGCGTGATGCATGCTGACCCCGGCGCGCACCCCCTCCGCACTGGCCAGGGTGATGTTGCCCATCAATGTTGCATCACCTGCCGCGTAGACACCGGGCACCGTGGTCTGCTTCTGCGCATCCACCCGAACCAGCACACCGACCGGGCTCTCTTCCAGTTCACAGCCGAGCTGCTCCACCAGCGCTGAACCCATTTCCTGGCGCGCACTGACGAACAGCGCGCGCAGGTCGATGTGGCGTCCATCGGCCAGCAACGCCCCACTCAACTGCGGCGGGTCGCCTTCCAGTGCCACGACCGTTTCCGTTTCGATCTGCACGCCGCGCCGCTGCAGCGTGCCCAGCTGCTCCTCGTCCAGTGCCATGCCCTGGGTGAAAAAGGTGACCTGGCCCCAGTCGGCGATCAGCCCGGCCATGATTGGCGACATCGGATGTCCCCCCAGCAGCCCGATCGCGCCACCGCCCACTTCATAGCCATGGCAGTACGGGCAGTGCAGCACGCTGTGGCCCCAGCGTTCGGCGAGGCCGGGCAGTCCGGGCAACACATCGCGGATGCCGGTGGCCAGCAGCAGCTTGCGCGCCGCCCATGTATCCCCGGCCGCCGTGCTTACCGCGAAACCATCCACGGTCGGCTGCGCGTCGGTGGCGGTGTCGTTGGCCCAGCGCACGCTGGGGTAATCCAGCAGCTGTGCCTTGGCCTGGCGCAGCAGGTCGCCGCCGGAGATGCCATCCAGACCCAGCACGCCGTGCGAGTGGCTGGAGAAGCGGTTGCGCGGCAGCCCGCTGTCGATCACCAGCACGCTGCGGCGCGCACGCGCCAGCATCATGGCGGCGGAGAGCCCGGCGAAACTGCCGCCGACGATCACGGCATCAAAGGTCATGCGGAACTCCCTTGCTGTGCTGGGCCAGGTGCTGGGCAAAGGCGTCGCCCAGGGTCGCCAGCGTGGTGGCATGCAGGCGCTGTTCGAGCAGCGCCTGCGCCTGTTGGTAGCTCTCATCCAGCGCGGCATTCACCACCTGCTGCACCGGGCAGCCGCGCCCGGTGTCGCGCGCGCCGGTATGCAGCAGCGCCGGCGAGCCGATGGCGAGATAGACGTCGTGCAGGGTGATGGTGGCCGGGTCGCGCGCCAGCTGGCTGCCGCCACCATGGCCGCGGGCGGTGTGGACCAACCCACCCTTCTGCAACGCGGCGAGCAGGCGGCGGATCACCACCGGGTGGGTCGGCAGGCAGGCAGCGAGCTGTTCGGAGGTGCGCGGTCCGTCCTGGCCGACCAGGTGGGCCATGATGTGCAGCGCGTCGGAGAATTGATTGCTGGATTTCATGTAACACCAATAGTTACATATTTTGCCAGCGGTGGGTAGCGCCGGCCGTTGGCCGGCCCATGCATAGGTTTCAGCGGAGGAACGCCCGCCCGGTCATGGATTCGGCGAGATAGTCCAGGAAGCTGCTGATCCGCGCCGAAACGGCGGTGTTGCGGTAGTACACGGCGTGGATGGGCTGGCGCACTTCCACGGTGAGCGCCGGCAGCACCTGCACCAGCGTGCCCGCATCGCGGTCGCGGTGGGTCATGAAGTCGGACAGGCAGACCACGCCCGCGCCCTCCAGCGCCAGCCGGCGCAGCGTTTCGCCGCTGGACACCGCCACCGCCGGGCGGATGTGCAGCAGCGCGTCGGTGCGCCCGGGCAGCGGCCAGTGGTTGAGCGAATCCGGTTCGTTGAAGCCGAGCAGCGCGTGGCCGTCCAGTTCTTCAACCGTCTTCGGCGTGCCGTACTGGGCGAGGTAGGCCGGGCTGGCCAATACGCGAAGGCGGCTGTGCGCGAGCGGGCGCGCGTGCAGGGTGGAATCGGCCAGCGGGCCGATCCGGATGGCGACGTCGGTGCGGCGTTCGAGCAGATCGATGTAGCGCTCGCTGCTGTTGAGCTCCAGCTGCACGTCCGGGTACAGCGCCCGGTACCCGGCAACCATCGGCGCGATGACGTGCAGCACGAACGGGGTGGCCGCATCCACGCGCAGGCGGCCGGCCGGGCGCTGCCGCCGCGCCGTCATGTGCTCTTCGGCCGCTTCCACCGAGGCCACGATGGCGCGTGCCTGGGCCAGGAAGGCATCGCCTTCTTCGGTGAGCTGAAGGCGGCGGGTGGTGCGGGTCAGCAGGGTGGTGCCCAGCTTTTCCTCCAGCCGGCCCAGCGCGCGACTGACCCCGGAGGTGGTCTGGCCCAGTTCCTCGGCGGCGGCGGTGATCGAGCCGCTGTCGATGACGGCGATGAACGCCTGCATTTCGTCCAGGGTGGTCTTCATGGCCCCCATTATTGACCATGAAGCAAGAGTCATTGGCGTGAAGACCGGTTTTTCCGCAAGAGTGCGGCGCGCAGACTGCGCACCTTCTTCTTCCACCGGTAACGCTCATGTCCCGTGGCATCCCCTTGGCCCTGTTGGCGCTTACGCTGGGTGCGTACGCCATCGGCACCACAGAATTCGTCATCGTCGGGCTGATCCCGACCATTGCCGCCGACCTCGGCGTGTCCCTGCCCTCCGCGGGCCTGCTGGTCTCGCTGTACGCGCTGGGCGTGGCGGTCGGCGCGCCGGTGTTGACCGCACTGACCGGCCGGGTGCCACGCAAGACCCTGCTGGTGGCCCTGATGGTGCTGTTTACCCTGGGCAACGTGATCGCCTGGATGGCGCCCAGCTATGGCTCGCTGATCGTGGCGCGGGTGTTGACCGGGCTGGCACACGGCGTGTTCTTCTCGATCGGCTCGATCATTGCCACCTCGGTGGTGCCGAAGGAAAAGGCGGCCAGTGCGATTGCGATCATGTTCACCGGCCTGACCGTGGCGCTGGTCACCGGGGTGCCGCTGGGCACGTTCATCGGCCAGCACCTGGGCTGGCGCGCCACCTTCCTGGCAGTGGCGGCGCTGGGCGTGGTCGCGCTGATCGGCAGCCTGCTGTTCGTGCCGCGCAACCTGCAGCGCAGCGAGCCGGCGACGTTCGGCCAGCAGCTTTCGGTGCTGGCGCAGCCGCGCCTGCTGCTGGTGTATGCGATCACCGCGCTGGGCTATGGCGGTACGTTCCTGTCCTTTACCTATCTTGCGTCGATCCTGCAGGACGTCACCGGTTTCTCGCCGAACGCGGTGAGCGGCGTGTTGCTGGTGTACGGCCTGTCGGTGGCGATCGGCAACCTGTGGGGTGGCCGCCTGGCCGACCGCCGTGGGCCGATTCCGGCGCTGAAGCTGATCTTCGGGCTGCTGGCGCTGGTGCTGTTCGCGTTGACCTTCACCGCGCACAACACCTGGCTGGTGCTGCTGACGGTGCTGGCACTGGGCGCGGTGGCGTTCGGCAACGTGCCGGGGCTGCAGGTGTACGTGGTGAAGCAGGCGCAGCGCTTTGCGCCGCAGGCGGCGGATGTGGCCTCTGGCCTGAACATCGCCGCGTTCAACGTGGGCATCGCAATGGGTGCTTCGCTGGGCGGGCTGGTGGTGGATCACCTGGGCCTGATGCATACGCCGTGGCTGGGCGCGTTGGTGGTGTTGGGTGCGCTGGGGCTGACCGTGCTGAGCGGACGGCTGGACCGGCGTGACGGGATCGAGGACCGCGCCGAGGGCGTGGTTGTCGCCGCCCATTGAGCCTTCTCATTTGATTCGTTTAACAGTGCACGGCGTAGCCTGCACTCCCCCACTGAAGGAGTTTTCCATGAGCATTCCCGCATTCGGCCTTGGCACGTTCCGCCTGAAGGACCAGACCGTCATCGATTCGGTCCGCAACGCACTGGGCGTGGGCTACCGCGCCATCGATACGGCGCAGATCTACGGCAACGAAGCCGAGGTCGGGCAGGCCATCGCCGAGTCTGGCGTGGCGCGTGAGGACCTGTTCCTGACCACCAAGATCTGGATCGCCAGCTTCCAGCACGATGCGCTGCTGGAGAGCCTGCGCGAAAGCCTGCGCAAGCTGCGTACCGACCATGTCGACCTGACCCTGATTCATTGGCCGTCGCCGAACGACGCGGTGCCGATGGCCGAATACCTCGGCGCGCTGGCGCAGGCCAAGGCCGAAGGCCTGACCCGGCAGATCGGCATTTCCAATTTCACCATCGACCTTACCCGCCAGGCGATCGCGATCCTCGGTGCCGATGCGATCGCGACCAACCAGATCGAGGTGCATCCGTACCTGCAGAACCGGGCGCTGATTGCGTTCCTGCGCGAGCAGGGCATCCATGTGACGGCCTACATGAGCCTGGCCTATGGCGAGGTGCTGAAGGATCCGGTGATCCAGGCCATTGCCGAACGCTACGACGCCACCCCGGCGCAGGTAGCACTGGCCTGGGCGCTGCAGCAGGGCTTTGCGGTGATTCCGTCCTCGACCAAGCGCGAGAACCTGGCCAGCAACCTGCTCGCGGCGGACCTGCGGTTGAGCGACGAGGACATGGCGCAGATTGCCACGCTGGATCGTGGACAGCGGCTGGCGAACCCGGAAGGTATCGCGCCGGCGTGGGATTGACCTTTCGCTCAGGGGTCGCCGGACGCCTGGGTTGGTAGGGTTGGATCCCGATCAACCGCCGACCACGAGGATCGGCGCGGCGAACGCATGACCTCTGCCGAAGAGCGCTTCTTCGGCCGAGGTCATGCCACAACAGAACGTGACACCGATATCGGCGGTGGATTGGGATGCGACCCTACCAGCGGGCCAGCAACCACTCACGCATGGCAGCGCTTACTTCCTCGGGCTTTTCCATTGGCGCGAGGTGGCCGCAATCGGGCAGCACGACCAGGGTTGAGCCGGGTACCAGGGCATGCATCTCCTCGCTGATCGCCAGCGGGGTGATGCGGTCGTTGGCGCCGCAGATGATGAGTAGCGGGTCACGGTAGCCGGCCAGTACGTCGTGGCCGTCAACGCGATCGAGCGCGCTCTGGCGCAGAAACACCTCTGCGCCGAGGCGTGCGGTCATGTCACGCACGCGCTGCACCAGCACGTAGTCGTCCAGCCGCGAGGCATCGATGTAGCTGCGCATCAGCTTGTCGCCGAAGCCATGGAAGGTGCCGGGCAGGCGCACGCTGGAACGCTGCGACTGGCGCTGGGCGGCGCGCTCGGGCGAGTCGGCGTGGATGGAGGTGTCGATCAGCGCCAGCCGCAGTACCCGCTCCGGGGCCACGCGCAGGATCTGCTGGGCGACAAAGCCACCGAGCGAGAAGCCTGCCAGGGCGAAGCGTTCCGGGGCCTGGGCCAGTACGTCCTCCACCACCGCCTGCATGGTGTCGCCTCGGGTCTGGTCGCCTACGGTGCAGTCGGCGATATCAGACAGCGCGGCAATCTGCGCGCGCCAGAGTTCGGCGTCGTTGAGCAGGCCGGGCAGCAGCAACAGCGGTACACGATCGGTCATGCCGCTATTGTCCGCGATCCGGGTGGCCATGGAGTGTCGTGTGTGGCCCGGTGTGTTGCGCGGTAGGAGGTGAGAGCGCCCCATGAAACAGTCACTTGGCGCAGTAGCGTGACTCAGTACCAGTCCGGTACCCGGGGCTGGCTAGGCTCAGGCACTTCCCTTCCAGTGAGCCCTGCATGGATTCCATTCCCGGTATCACCGCCGCCACGCCAACCCCGGCATCCACCAGTACGCCGAGTCCACCCGCGGCACCGGCAAATGCCGGCACGCTGCCGTTGGAAACCATCATGCAGCGGGAGCTGGCCTATTACGAGGTGGTCACCCCTGCGCTGAAACCGGCGGTACAGGACGCGAACCTGGATACAGGCGAAAAGCGGCTGGCAGCCCTTGGGGACCAGTTGCGCTACATCACCAACCGCTGCACGATCGGGAGCATCACGCTGGAAGCCTTCATCAAGCAGTACCCAGACGTGCTGAAGCGCGGCCAGGAGTTGATGGCTGCGTTGCCGACGCCGGATGATGCGAAGTTCATTTTTGGCTCACTGGCCTATCAGACGATGCTGACCAACGCTGCCTTCCCGGATGACCGCTTGGGACCCATACCCCGCGAGCACTCGGCATTGTTCCTGATGCAGGCAACGGACCGGCCGGCAGAGTGACAGGCGCCGGTGTTCACTCAGTGGGTGACACCTTCGGGCGGTAACGCGACGTTGGCGTCCTGCACCGGCAGGGTCACCACCATGACCGTGGAGTCGTCGGGATCGAGCTTCGTCTTGAAGCCCAGGCTCTGGCACATCGCCAGCATGGTGCTGTTCTCGCGCAGCACCTGGCCCTCAACGATGTTCAGGCCCAGCCACTGCGCGTATTCGATCATGATGGTCATCAGGCGCCAGCCGATGCCATGGCCCTTGAGGTCGGAGCGGATCAGGATGCCGTACTCGCCGCGATCGTAATCCGCATCCGCATGCAGGCGCACCGCGCCGAGCATGTCGCCACTGCGCGGGTCGATCGCCACCAGCGCGATGGAACGGGCGTAGTCGAGCTGGGTCAGGCGCGCGATGAATTCGTGGCTGAAATGCTTCACGGACTGGAAGAAGCGCAGGCGCAGGTCGTCGTCGGTGACGCGGGCGAAGAAGGCGCGGAACAGCGCGTCGTCTTCCGGTCGCACCGGGCGTACGAACGCGGGCGCGCCGTCGGACAAGGTGATGGTGCGCTCCCACTCCTTCGGGTATGGGAACACCGCGAACCGCGGATGGCCACGTCCCTTGTGCAGCTTGCGCGAGGGCGCGATGGCCACGCGCGCGTCCAGTGCGATGACGCCGTCGCGGTCGGCCAGCAGCGGGTTGATGTCCAGCGTGCGCACTTCGGGAATGTCGGCGGCCAGCTGGGCCAGCTTGACCAGGATCAGCGCGACGGCGCGTTCGTCTGCCGCCGGGACATCGCGGTAGGCCTTGAGGATGCGCGACACGCGGGTGCGGCCGATCAGCTCATGGGCCAGGCGCAGGTCCAGCGGCGGCAGCGCCAGCGCCTTGTCGTCGATGACTTCCACGGCGGTGCCGCCACGGCCGAACACCACCACCGGGCCGAACGTCGGGTCGTCGGCGATGCCGGCAATCAATTCGCGCGCCTTTGGCCGCACGATGGTGGGCTGCACCAGCACGCCGTCGATGCGCGCGTTGGGGCGCATCTCATGGGCGCGGGCGAGGATGGAGCTGGCGGCGGCCTGCACGGACTGCAGGGTGCCCAGGTTGAGGCGCACGCCATCGACATCGGATTTGTGCGGGATGTCGGCCGAGAACACCTTTACCGCCACCGTAGCGCCCTGCTCCAGCAGCGGCTGGGCCAGGTCCATGGCTTCGTGCGGGTCGCGCGCCTGCATCACCGGCGCGGAGGGAATGCCGTAGGCCGAGAGCAGCTGGTGGGTGGCGATGGGGTCCAGCCACTGCTGGCCGGCGGCGAGCGCGGCCTCGACGATGGCGCGCGCGGCGGCGGTATCCACCACGAAATCCTGCGGCAGGCTGGGCGGGGTCTCCATCAGCGCCGCCTGCGCATCGCGGTAGCGCACCAGGTGCTGGAAGCCGCGCACGGCTTCGGCCTCGGTCGGGTAGGTCGGTACGCGGGCGGCGTTGAGGGTGGCGGTGGCACGGTCGTCGTTGCCCAGCCACACCGCGAACACCGGCTTGTCGCGATGGTGGCGCGGGCGCAGGCCGAGGGTGCGGGTAAGTGCCTGCGCGGCGTCTGCCGATGAGGTGAACGCGGTGGGCACGTTGACCACCAGCACGGCATCGTTGCCGCTGTCGGACATCAGCGCGTCGATGGCGGCGGCGTAGCGGTCACCGTCTGCGTCGACCACGATGTCGACCGGATTGCTGCGCGACCAGCCTTCGGGCAAGACGGCATCCAGCTCGGCGATGGTGCCGGGCGAAAGCTCGGCCAGGCTGCCGCGCAGGGCCAGCAGCTGGTCCACGGCCAGCCGCCCTACCCCGCCGCCGTTGCTGAGGATGGCCAGCCGGCGGCCCGGGAAGGTGCCGAGGCGGCCGAGCGTTTCGGCAGCGGTGAACAGCTCATCCAGCGCGCTCACCCGCAGCAGGCCGGCGCGGTTGAACGCGGCGCCATACACCGCGTCGGAGCTGGCCAGCGCCTGCACGTGGGTGTCGCCATCGGGATCGATGCGGATGTGGCGGCCGGATTTGACCACCACCACCGGCTTGGCACGCGCGGCGGCGCGCGCGGCGGACATGAACTTGCGCGCGTCGCGGATGTGTTCGACGTAGAGCAGGATGGCGCGGGTGCGGTAATCGGTGGCGAAGTAGTCGAGCAGGTCGCCGAAGTCGACGTCCAGTGCGTCGCCCAGCGAGACCACGGCGGAAAAGCCGACCGATCGCGCCACGCCCCATTCGACCAGCGCTGCGGCAATGGCGCTGGATTCGGAGATCAGCGCGAGGTCGCCCGCCTGCGGGAAGTGCGCGGCGATGCTGGCATTGAGCCGTGCATGCGGGGCGATCACGCCCAGGCAATGCGGGCCGAGGATGCGCAGGCCCTTGGGCCGTGCCGCCGCTTCAACCTGCTCGCTGAGCGAACCCGGGCCGTGGCCGAGGTTGGCGGTGAGGATGATGGCCGCGGCCACGCCGCGTTCGGCGGCGGTGGCCACCACCTGCGGCACGATACTGGCCGGGGCGGTGATGACGACGAGTTCGGGCACCCAGTCGAGGTCCTTCAGCCGCTTGACCGTGCTGATGCCGTCGATTTCGCCGTAGCGCGGATTGATCCAGGCGACCTTGCCGGGAAAGCCGGTGGCGCGCAGGTTGCGCATGACCGCGCGGCCGGCGGAACGCTCGCGCGGGCTGCCGCCGACGACGGCCACCGACTGCGGGCGGAATACGGATTGCAGGTGGTAGGTGCTCATGGGGTCGAACAGTCACCGGGACACGTGGTGACACGGTACACGGCTGGCGGTCGCGTTGGGATGATCTGGCGCAAGGATCGGCTGCCGCCGCATCGCCACGCCGCACGCGGCGTGGCGACATGGTGCGGTTACAGCAGCGTGCCGCGCAGGATCATCGCAGCGATGCTGAAGTAGATCACCAGGCCGGTGACGTCGACCAGGGTGGCCACGAACGGTGCCGAGGCGCTGGCCGGGTCGAAGCCCAGGCGCTTGAGGATGAAGGGCAGCATCGAGCCGGACAGCGAGCCGAACGTGACGATGCCGACCAACGCTGCACCGATGGTGAGCGCCAGCAGCTGCCAGTGCTCGCCGTAGTCGTGCAGGCCGAGCAGCTGCCAGGACACGATGCGGATGATCGCCAGCACGCCGAGGATGGCACCCAGGGTGATGCCGGTAGGCACTTCGCGCAGCGCCACCTTCCACCAGTCGCGCAGGCGCAGTTCGCGCAGGGCCAGACTGCGGATCAGCAGCGAGGTGGCCTGCGAGCCGGAATTGCCGCCGGAGCTCATGATCAGCGGAATGAACAGCGTGAGCACCACGGCGCGGGCCAGCTCGTCCTCGTAATGCTGCATGGCGCTGGCGGTGAGCATTTCGCCGAGGAACAGCACGCTGAGCCAGCCGGCGCGCTTGCGCAGCATCTCGAAGAAGCCGATCTGCATGTACGGCTTTTCCAGCGCTTCCATGCCGCCGAACTTGTGCGCGTCCTCGGTGGATTCTTCGATCAGCGCATCCAGGATGTCATCCACGGTGACGATGCCCAGCACCTGCTGGCGCGCATCGACCACGGGAATGGCGAGCAGGTCGTGGCGACGGATCAGCTGAGCCACTTCTTCCTGGTCGAGCATGGCATCGACGGTCACCGGCGGATTGACCTGGGCCACCTCCAGGATCGGCTCGTCCGGCAGGCCGGTGATCAGCCGGCGCATGGTGACCACCTGCTGCAGGGCCTGGGTGACCGGGTCCAGCACGTAGATGGCGTACACGGTCTCGCGGGTGCGCTCGACTTCGCGGATGTGCTGCAGGGTGCGGCCCACGGTCCAGTCGGCGGGCACGCTGACGAATTCGGTGGTCATCAGCGCGCCGGCGGTGTGCGCCGGGTAGCTGAGCAGCTGCTGGATGGCCTGGCGCGAATCGGCGCTGAGCAATGGGATCAGGCGCGCGCGTTCGTCCTCGTCCAGCTCATGGACGATGTCGGTGGCACGGTCGTCGGCCATCAGGCCCAGCAGCGCGGCGGCCTTGGCCACCGGCAGCGCGGCCACGAGGTCACCGCTGCGGGTGAGCTCGGGCTGTTCGAGCATTTTCACCGCGCGCGGCAACGGCAACGCGGCCAGGGTGTCGGCGGCGCGCGGCAGGGCCAGGGTGTTGAGGTATTCCACCGCGTCGGCGGTGTTGAAGTCCTGCAGGGGTGCGCTCAGGGCGGCGGCATCCGCCACCGGGCGCAGGAGGTCTTTCTGGTTCATGGGGTTCGCCTTGTGGATCGCGATCGCGCGACGCCAACGCTGGCGAACCGTCCCGTGTCAGGCGGTGGCCATCGCTGGCGTCGAGCAAGGTCGACTTCTACTGTCGCTGGACATGGGTGTGGACTCCGGAAGGGTTTCGCTGGGCGCACCGTGCTGGCGCGGTCAGCGGGCGGCAGTCTGGACCCGCACGCAGACCGGGTCAACCCCTTGCGGGCCCTCGTTCGGGCCCGGTTGAAGGTCATTGACGCGCGGGGCCGCATAATAGACCGCCGGCGACAGGCCGATGATGCGATGCGCAGGTTTCCCCATGCATAGCGGTGCGCTGGTCCTGGCCCTGGTGCTGCTGCTGGCCGCGGTGATCGCGGTGCCGGTATTCAAGAAGCTCGGGCTGGGTGCCGTGCTGGGCTACCTGGCAGCGGGCGTGGTGCTCGGACCTGACGGGCTGGGCTTCGTGCAGGATGCCGACCGGATCCTCGGCGCGGCCGAGATCGGCGTGGTGATGCTGCTGTTCGTGATCGGGCTGGAGCTGTCGCCCACGCGGCTGAAGGTGATGCGGCGCTCGGTGTTCGGCGCCGGCACCGCGCAGGTGGCGCTGAGCGCGCTGGTGCTGGGCAGCCTGCTGATGCTGGACCACTTCCACTGGAAGGGAGCGCTGATCGTGGGCATCGCGCTGGCGCTGTCGTCCACTGCCGTGGGCCTGCAGCTGCTATCCGAACACAAGGGGCTCAACACGGATTACGGCCGGCTGGGCTTTGCCATCCTGCTGTTCCAGGACCTGATCGCGATTCCGCTGCTGGCGGCGATTCCGCTGCTGGGCGGGGCGCGCAATGAAACCCTGCAGTGGAACGACGTGGCGGTGGCGCTGGGCGCGCTGGCGGTGGTGATCCTGTGCGGGCGGCCGGTGCTGCGCTGGCTGTTCAACACCGTGGCGCGTACGCGCAGCCCGGAGGTGTTCACCGCGATGGCGCTGCTGGTGGTGCTGGGCACGGCGTGGTTCATGCAGACGGTGGGCCTCAGCCCCAGCCTGGGCGCATTCCTGGCCGGCGTGCTGCTCTCGGATTCGGAATTCCGGCACGAACTGGAATCGCAGATCGAGCCGTTCAAGGGATTGCTGCTGGGCCTGTTCTTCATCGCTGTGGGCATGGGCATCGACCTGGACCGGGTGGTGGCCGAGCCGTGGGCGATCGCGATCGGGGTGGCGGTGCTGCTGGTGGTGAAGTTCAGCCTGCTGTTCGGCATCGGCAAGCTGGCCAGGCTGAGCACGCGGCACGCGCTGCTGCTCGGCAGCGTGCTGTGGCTGGGCGGTGAATTCGCGTTCGTGGTGTTCAACGAAGCGCAGCGCGCGAACCTGCTGGGCAATGCCAACCACGACCGGCTGGTGGCGATCGTAGGCCTGTCGATGGCGCTCACGCCGCTGCTGTTGATCGCGTTGCTGCGCCTGCTGGGTCGCGAACACGAGGTGGCGCGCGACAGGCCCGCGGCCGACACCATTGACAACGGCGGCACCGAACCCAGCGTGATGATCGCTGGCATGGGCCGCTTCGGCCAGGTGGTGGCACGCCTGCTGACCGCACAGAAAATCCCGTTCGTGGCGCTGGAAGCGAACCCGGACACGGTGTCGGACCTGCGCCGCTTCGGCAACAAGCTGTACTACGGCGATCCGACCCGGCCGGAGATGCTGCGCGCGGCCGGCGGCGAGCATGTGCGGGTCTACGTGATCACGCTGGACGACCCGGAAGCGAACATGCGCGCCACGCGGCTGATCCGGCGCCTGTACCCGGACGCGGTGGTGCTGGCCCGCGCACGCAACCGCCAGCACGCATGGAGGCTGATGGACATGTCGGCCGAACCGTTCCGCGAGGTGTTCGGCAGCAGCCTGGACATGAGCGAGCGGGTGCTGACCGCGTTGGGCCTTCCGACAGAAACGGCACGCGACCATGTGCAGCGTTTCCGCGAGCACGATGAAAAACTGCTGCGCGACCAGTACCTGGTCTACGACGACGATGCCGCGGTCATGCAGACCTCGCGCGATGCGAGGGCGGATTTGATGCGCCTGTTCGAAGCCGATGCACAACGCGATGAAAAGCCAGACAACCAACGCGACAATTGAACGGAACCGATCGGACGTATCCAGCTCCCCCATCGTTCGCCAGCAACTCGTAGCGCCGACTGTTAGTCGGCGACCGCGCGCAGCGCGGCCCGAAGATCCGAAGACACGCACCCAACGTCTGCGACGCACCGATCGCGGTTGATAACTGTCCGAAGCCGCGTGTCAGGGGTTCATCCCCGCCGCCGTTACCCGTTATCGCGCAGGAACCGGGCCATCGACGAAACGCCGGGCACGCGCGGTTCGAACTCACCGGCCACGTCGATGAAACCGCGCATCACCGCGATCTCGCGCGGGCTGCGGTTCAACGCGTCGCGTACGTCCGGATCCGCGCCTGCGCGCAGCAGGCGCTGCACCAGCAGCGGCAGGCCGTGCAATGCCGCCAGGTGCAGCGGACCGAACCCACGCGGATCGCGCGCATCCAATGACACGTCTTCATCGAGCAGCCGCTCCACGGCGGCCAGCACGATCTGCTCATCGCACGCGGTACCCGGCTCGGCGCGCGCGCCCAGCAGCAACAGCAGCGGGGTCACCGAACCGGCTGCGGTCTGGTCCGGTTCGGCACCGGCCAGCAACAAGGTGTCCAGCAGCGCCAGCAGGCGCGAACGATCCCGCGCACCAAAGCCGTACAGGGCCGCACAATGCAGCGGCCCCAGTTGCTGCGCATCGCCCGCATGCACGTTGGCACCGGCAGTCAGCAGGCGCGCGGCGATGTCCGGCAGGCCCAGCGCCGACGCCAGCATCAGCACGGTCACGCCACCGGGCAGCTTGTATTCCAGTTCCGCACCGGCATCCAGCAGCGCCGACACGATGTCGATCTGGCGCATGCTCACCGCCGCCGACAACGGCGTGGCACCACTGGCTGCAGCGTGCTGCGGGTTGGCGCCACGCGCCAGCAGCAGGTCGACCACGGCCAGGTGGCCGCCACCGGCGGCACGCAGCAGCGCGGTGCAGCCCTGCGCATCCACCACGTCCACGGCGAAGCCCAGGTCGTTCAACCGGCGCACGGCGTCGGCATCGCCGGCCATCGCGGCGGCGGGTAGATCGGCGGCACGCAGCGCGCGGCGCGGCAGCTGCCACACGCGCCAATCCAGCCAATCGGCCAGGTCGCGGCGGCCGATCGACAGCGCCACGCCCAGCGGGGTCTGGCCATCGGCAGCGCGGGCTTCGGGCGAGGCGCCCTGCTGCACCAGCAGCTTCAACGAGCCTTCGCGGGCCAGTGCGGTGGCCAGGTGCAGCGCGGTCATGCCGTGGCTGTCGCGGGCTTCACGGTCCACGCCGAGGGTGAGCAGGGCCTGCTGCAGACGCAGCCAGCCCAGGCGCACGGCGAGCGACAGCGGCGGATCGCCGGCCGGCGAGGCCGCAAACGGATCGGCACCGCGTTCGAGCAGTTCCAATGCAAGCTGTTCCAGCCCGCGCGCGGCCTGGTCGTGCTGGGCGCAGGCGCTGAGCAGGCGCGCCAGGCCACCGGCACCGGTCGGCGATACGCCCCGGCGCAGCAGCACCTGCAGCGTGGGCACCGCATCGATGCCACGCGCCAGCAGCGCGAACATCGGGGTATCGCCGCAGGCATCCAGGACCTCCGGCGCGGCGCCATGCGCCAGCAGCCACTCCACCGCGTGCGGGTCCAGCGCCAGTTCGCCGTCGTGGAGCAGGCCGCCCAGTTCGTCCGGGCTGCACAGGCGGGCCAGCGAGGCCATGCCATCCACGTTGCCGAATCCCAGCGCTTCGCGCAGCAGGTCCAGCGGCGGGCGGTCCGGCAGTGCCGGGCTGCCCTGCCCGCTGTCATCCTCGCCCGCGCTGGCCAGGCCATCGCTCACTGCGGTGGGCAGCGGGTAGCTGCGGTCCAGCAGCGAGACGATCGCCCAGCGCCCGGCGGCGGCCGCGATATCCACGGCGCGGCGTCCCTGCGGATCGGACACGTCGGCAGCAATGCCCAGGTCCAACAGGCGGCGGACCAGCAACGGCGAGACGTTGTCGGCCATGCAGGCCAGCAGCACCGCGTTGCGGCCTTCCACGTCGACCGCATGCAGGTCGGGCTTGTGCGGCAGCAGGTGTTCGACCACGCCGGCCCGGCCACCGCGCGCGGCTTCCAGCCACGGCGTACGAGACAGCGCATCGCGCGATTCAAGGTTGGCGCCGGCCGCCAGCAGCACATCGATGATGTCCACGTGGCCGGCCAATGCCGCTTCATGCAGGGCGCTGCGGCGCTGGCGGTCGCGCGCGTCGGCGCGCGCCTTGTGCTTGAGCAGCAGCTGCACGCCGGCCGGATCGTCTTCTTCGGTGCCGGCCGCGGCCAGCAGCACGGGGGTGCCCTCGGCCGGTTCGGTGCGCGCACCGCGCTCCAGCAGGAACCGCGCCAGCCGCCAGTTGCCGACCTGGCAGGCCACTGCCAGTGGCGACCAGCCGTCATTGTTCAGTGCATCCACTTCGGCCGCGGCATCGCGCAGCAATGCCGCCACGCCGGGGTCGGAACTGCGCGCGGCGTGGTGCAGCGGGGTGTTGCCGTCGCTGTCGACCGCGCGCGAATCGGCACCGTTGGCCAGCAGGGTCATCACCGCTTCGGGGCGGCCGTGCCAGCTGTCGCGGGTGGCGGCCAGCAGCGGGGTCATGCCCTTGTGCGGGGTGTTGACGCCCACGCCACGGGCGATCAGCTCGCGCAGCAGGCGCAGGTCGGGCAGCACGGCGGCCAGCACCACCAGGCTGCGCTGGTCGCGCCAGGTGGGATCGGGCAGACCCTGCGGGTCGGCACCTGCCGCCAGCAGCTGCAGGGCGCGGTCGACCCGGCCGCTGCGCGCGGCTTCGTACAGCGCCGGCAGGCGTTCGTGCTGGGCCAGCGGCTCCAGTGCTTGGCCCGGGTCGTCGTGCTGGGCGGCGGCGGCGAACGGGTCGCTGCCCAGGTCGAGCACGCTGCGGCTGCCCAGCGGATCGGCCGGCGCGACGCGCTGCAGGGCCAGATGGGCCAGCGGCGAACCGATCAGCACCGCCAGCGCGAACGGCCAGCGCAGGCCATCGGGCACCAGCCCCGGCCATGCAGGAACCACCACCAGCGCGCAGATCGCCACCACCAGCGCGGCCACGACCAGCCCGCGCCAGGCGCTGAGATCTCGGCCGGCCAGGGTGCGCCAATGGCGCGCCAGGCTGCCGTCACTGCGTTCGATTTCATTCCACAGCGGCCAGGTGCGCCAGACGCCGAGCAGCGCGGCACTGACCGCCACGCTCAGGCCAAGCACGGCCGCCAGGCTGCCGCTGTCGTGCAGCGCGGCCAGCGGCCAGGCCACCAGCAGCGCCAGCAGGGCCGGGCCCACCGACCACAGCGCGAGCAGCGCCGGAAGGTCCTGGCGGCCCAGCTGGGGCAGCGCCGGCACGGCGCGGCTGCGCCGCCACCAGGACATGCCCAGCGCGAACGCCGGCTGCGCCAGTGCGGCACCCAGCGCAGCCGGCACCCCGCCCAGCACCGCGGCCAGCGACAGCAGGCCGCCCGTAGCGAGGGCGATGGCGGCAGCGCGGGTGCGCGGAATATCAGTCATCGCGGCGCGGCACCTTCACGGGCGCGACCGGCGGCGGTGGCATCTGCAGGTGGAAGCCGCGCGCCTGGAGATTGGCGCGCACTTGATCAGCGTCGGCCAGGGCGAGGCGACGGTCCGGGGTCAGGGCAACTTCCAGAACGAATGCGAACGGCGCCAGCGTGGCCTTCAGCGCATCGGGGATGGCATCGAAGGCGTCGCGGGCGGCGAGGTAGACGTAAGTGTCCTGCTTGCGTTGGCTTTTGTAGACGTAGGCTTGCATTGCCCGCGGGGCTTGGCCCTGGGAATAGATACGCCGATTGTGGAGTAAAGCAGGCAACTACGAAAGCCGGGCAGGCGCGAAGGTGTCGGTTTGCTGGCGCGCGGCAGATTCAGGTTCATCAATGTCGCGACGGTGTTCAGGTAGGGCGGCCGCCGCCGTTCTTGGGGAACGGCGGCGGCAAGGTCATCCGACCAACGGTCGGCTGCTACCCGTGGAATAACGCTTCGCGTTATTTCACTTTTGCATAGGTGCCTTTCAGGGCGACGCCGGCCAGGATGGCGCCTGCGTAGCATTCGAAGTTGGTGGCGCTCTTGAACTCGTTCTTCTTGTAGTAGCTGACCACGTCGACCACGGCGTTGGCGCCGCGCGACTTGGCGCCGTCCTGCAGCGCCTTCAGCGCCGACAGGGCCACCCAGTTGCAGGCCACGGCATCGCTCTTGTTGGCGGCATTGGTCTTCTTGTTGGTCACGTCTTCGCCGAGGCGCTGCTGGACGTTGACCTTTTCGCCGGCCAGGAAGAAGCGGACGCTGCCGTCGATGCCGGCGGCTTTTGCCTCCGGGGAGTTGATCAGGTCATGCAGCGGCAGCTCGACCCGGGTTTCACGGGCATTGGCGGTGCTGGCAACGGCGAGCAGGGCGGTGGCGGCAATCAGGGCAAAACGACGCATTCAAACATCTCCTTGTTGGTAAGGCGGGGTGTTGCTCGGGGGAAAGTCAGTCCTGCCAGCGGCGGAAGATCAACGAAGTGTTGATGCCGCCGAAGGCGAAGTTGTTGCTCATCACGTACTCGGGCTGCATCTGCCGGCCTTCGCCGCGGATGAAATCGAGCGCGCCGCAGCGCGGGTCGACCTCGTGCAGGTTCAGGGTCGGGGCGAACCAGCCTTCGCGCATCATTTCGATGGTCACCCAGGCCTCGAACGCGCCGCACGCGCCGAGCATGTGGCCGACATAGCTCTTCAGCGAGCTGATCGGCATGCCTGCGCCGAACACCTGGGCGGTGGCCTGGGTTTCGGCGATGTCGCCGTGCTCGGTGGCGGTGCCATGTGCGTTGACGTAGCCGATCTGCTGCGGTTCCAGCCCGGCGTCTTCCAGCGCCAGGCGCATGGCCTGGGCCATGGTGTCGGCGGTGGGCTGGGTGACATGCTGGCCGTCGCTGTTGGTGCCGTAGCCGACCACTTCGGCCAGGATGGTGGCGCCGCGCGCCTGCGCGTGTTCCAGCTCTTCCAGGATCAGGGTGCCGGCGCCCTCGCCCAGCACCAGGCCGTCGCGGTGGGCATCAAAGGGACTTGGCGTGGTCTTCGGCGCATCGTTGCGCACGCTGGTGGCGAACAGGGTGTCGAACACCGCCGCGGCGGTGGCGTCGAGCTGTTCGGCGCCGCCGGTGACCATCACCGTCTGCTTGCCGCTGCGGATCGCCTCGTAACCCGAGCCCACGCCCTGGCTGCCGGAGGTGCAGGCGCTGGAGGTGGTGTACACGCGACCGGACAAGCCGAAAAACACGCCGATGTTCACCGGCGAGGTGTGGCTCATCATCTTCAGGTAGGTGGTGGCGCTAATGCCTTCGGTGGTGTGCTCGTGGAGCATGCGGCCGAATTCGGCGGTGGCTTCGTGGCTGCCCGACGACGACCCGTAGGCCACGCCGGCCAGGCCGCTGCGCAGCACCGGATGGCCGAGCAGGCCGGCCGCTTCCAGCGCCAGTTCGGTAGCGCGCACCGACATCACCGCCACCTTGCCCATGCTGCGGGTGGTCTTGCGGTTGTAGTTCGAGGGCAGCTCGTAGTCTTCGGCCGGTGCAGCCAGGCGCGTGTTGAGGCCGTCGAACACTTCCCAGCCGGGGATGTAGCGCACCGCGTTTTCCTGGGCATGCAGGCGCGCGCGGATGCTCGGCCAGTCGTGGCCCAGCGGGCTGATGGCGGCGGCACCGGTCACCACGACGCGACGATCGGGTCGGCTCATCAGACCATGCCTCCGTTGACCGAGATCACCTGGCGGGTGATGTAACCGGCCGATTCGGACAGCAGGAACGAGACCGCGTGCGCGACTTCGTCCGGCTGGCCCATGCGCCCGGCGGGAATGAGTTTCAGGGCGTGCTCGAGCACTTCTTCGTTGACCATCTCGGTCTCGATCAGGCCCGGTGCCACGCAGTTGACGGTGATCGCGCGGCTGGCCAGTTCCAGCGCCAGCGCCTTGGTGGCGCCGATGATGCCGGCCTTGGCCGCGCTGTAGTTGGTCTGGCCGCGGTTGCCGACCAGCCCCGACACCGAAGACAGGGTGACGATGCGGCCGGGCTTGCGCCGCCGCACCATCGGCATCACCAGTGGATGCAGCACGTTGTAGAAGCTGTCCAGGTTGGTGTGCACCACCGCATCCCAGTCCTCGGCCGGCATGGCCGGGAAGGCACCGTCACGGGCGATGCCGGCGTTGCAGACCACGCCATAGTAGGCGCCGTGCGCCTCGACATCGGCTTCCAGCGCGGTGCGGGCGGCCTCGCGGTCGGACACGTCGAACGTCAGCACCCGGGCCTGGCGGCCCAGTGCCTGGATGTCGGCGACCACCGCCTGCGCTTCCTCGATCCGGCTGCGGCAATGCACCACTACGTCGAAGCCATCGCGCGCGATCCGCAGCGCCACGGCGCGGCCGATGCCCCGGCTGGCGCCGGTCACCAGCACGGTGAGATTCCCTGTCATGCCTCTCCACTCTCCAGATAAGCCATCGCATCGCGTGGTTCGAACACCGATACGTTGGCGACCGCCAATTCAACATCCCCTGCCAGGATCCGGCAGGCGAACATGCCCAGTCCATTTTCGCCCATCAGCTCGCACTGTGCCTCCACCCGCAGGCAGCTGCCCGGCGTGAAGGCCGGCTGGTGGGCGGTATAGCGGCGGGTGCCGAGCAGGAATCCGATCGACGGCTCGCGCCCTTCGGCGCGCGCGCGGCAGCCGGCCCAGGCCGCAATCGCCTGTGCCATGTACTCCACGCCCACCCAGGCGGGCACCCCGCCAGGGGTGGAGAACAGGCCGTGCGTGGGCACGTCCACCTCCACCACGATGGATTCCGCCTGCCATTCGATGACCCGGTCGATCAGCCGCAGGCTCTCGCGATGCGGCAGCACGCTTTCGATATCGGTCGGCAACTGCATGCTCATCCCCGCGCCAGCGCCAGTACGGCATTGCTGCCGCCGAAGGCGAACGAATGGCTGAGCACATGCTGCAGCGGCTGCGCCGCGCGCGTGCCAGGCGCCACCAGGGCCAGCGCCGGCAGCGCCTCGTCGCCCTGCCCGTCCCACCAGTGCGTGGGCAGGCGCTGGTCCGGGTTGTCGGCCAGGGTCATCCAGCACAGCGCCGCTTCGATCGCGCCCGAGGCGCCCAGGGTGTGCCCGGTCAGCGGCTTGGTCGAGCTGGCAGGCACCTGCGTGCCCAGCACGCTGGCCACGGCCAGGCTTTCCATGGCGTCGTTGTGGCCGGTGGCGGTGCCGTGCAGGTTGACGTAATCAATCTGGTCGGCGGCCAGGCCGGCGCGGTCCAGCGCCTGCTGGATGGCCTCGATGGCGCCGCGCGCTTGCGGGTCCGGCGCGGACATGTGGTGCGCGTCGGAGGATTCGCCCCAGCCGGACAGGCGCACCGGGCCCGGCTCGCGGGTCATCAGGAACAACGCGGCGCCCTCGCCGATGTTGATGCCGTTGCGGTGGCGCGAGAACGGGTTGCAGCGCGCGGCCGACACCGATTCGAGCGCGCAGAAGCCGCCCACGGTGAAGCGGCACAGCGAATCGGCGCCACCGGCCACCACGGCATCGACCACTCCCGAACGCAGCAGGCGCGCGGCGGACATCAGCGCCTTGGCGCTGGACGAGCAGGCGGTGGAAATGGTCCAGGCCGGACCATCGCTGCCGATCCGCTCGCGCACGAAGCGCGCCGAGGTGCCCATTTCCTGCTGCGCGTAGTCGAAACCGTCCGGCCAGCGTCCTTCGTCGGCCTGCAGGCGCAGCGCGCCTTCGGATTCACCGATGCCCGAGGTGCTGGTGCCGATGATCACCGCGACGCGCTCGGCGCCGAACCGCGCGATCGCCGATTCCACCGCCGGGCGGATCTGCAGCAGCGCGGTTTCCAGCAGCGCGTTGTTGCGTCCGCGCAGCGCCACCGGCAACGCCGACAGGTCCGGCAGCGGCCCGCTCACTTCGCCCAGCGCCAGGGTGCGGCCGGCGATCAGGGTGTCGTTGTCGCGCAGGCCGCCGGGCTGGTCGGCAAACAGCCCGTCGCGCACCTGCGCGCGCCCGCTGCCCAGTGCGCAGACCACACCCAGCTCGTTCAGATATACCGCGCTACTGCTCACTGTCGTGCCTGTCCCATGTCCAACGATTCAATCACCAGTTCATAGCCTTCGGCCAGGTTGCGCAGGCGCAGGCGGCCGCCGTCGAGCGGTTCCAGTACCAGCCACGCCTTGCCACCCTGCACCAGGCGGCGGCCACCGTCGGCCTCGACCAGGCTCCATCCCGCGGGAAGCTTCGCCCGGATGGCATCGGCCGGCCACAGCGCGAACTGAAGGTCATCCAGCACGCGTTCGCCACGCACCTGCGGCGGCAGCCACGGGGCGCGGGTCTGTTCCAGGGTGTGCCCGTCCCAGACCATGCGCACGCCGGTCTGGCCCATTGCCTGCACCGCCAGCCGCACCTGCTCGCCATCGGCCTCGAGCAGCGCATCCAGCTCGCGCTCGTGGCTGCCGAAGCGGAACTGCAGGCGCTGCTGCAGCTGCAGCGGTTCTGCCAGCGCCGAGGGTGCCAGCTGCAGGGTCGGCAGCTGCACCAGGGGAGCAGGCATGCGGGTGCTGGCGCAGGCCGCCAGCAACACGCTCAACAGCAACGTCAGGATCAGCCGGTGCACAGTTCCTCCAGCACCCGCAGGCGGCGGCCGCTGTCATCGGCCACGTACGGGTTGGTGGTGTCCCACGCGTAGCCGGCCAGGATCGAGGAGATCATGCGGCGCACATCCGGCTGCGGGTCGGGGTGGTAGATGATCTTCTGGAAGCCACCGGCGTACCAGGCCTCGACGAAACGGCGGAAGGTCTTCACCCCCGCGCGCAGCGGAAGGGCGAACTCGCGCTCCCAGTCCACCTGCTCACCGGCATGCCGGCGCGCCAGGCAGTCGCTTGCCAGCTGCGCGGACTTGAAGGCGATGGTCACGCCCGAGGAGAACACCGGGTCCAGGAACTCGCCGGCGTTGCCCAGCAGCGCGTAGCCCTCGCCCCACAGCGAGCTGACGTTGGCCGAATAGCCGGTGATGGTGCGCACCGGCAGCACCGCCCATTCGGCGTTCTTCAGCAGGCGGGTCAGGTTCGGGTCTTCGCCGACGATGGCCTGCAGTTTCTCCAGGTCGGTGCCGTCGTACTTCTCGAAGAAGCTCGGCTCGGCCACCACGCCCAGCGAACAGCAGCCGTTGGAGAACGGAATGGTCCAGTACCACACGTCCACGTGTTCGGGATGGGTGGTGATCAGGATCTTGTTGCGGTCGAAACCGGCATCGGCCGGAATGTGGTCGCGCACGTGGCAGAAGATCGCACCGCGCACCGGGAAGTTCGACGGCGATTCCAGGTTGAGCAGGCGCGGCAGCAGGCGCGCGAAGCCGCTGGCATCGAGGATGAAGCCGGCTTCGATGGTGTACTCGCTGCCATCCGGGCGGCGCACCTGCACGCGCGCCGGGCTGCCGGGCTCGACCGACAGCACTTCGTCGCCGAAGCGCAGGGTGGTGCCCATGCGCTCGGCGCCGCGTGCCAGCACGTCGTCGAAATTGGCGCGCTGTACCTGGTAGGTGGTGCCCCAGCCCGGCGAGAACTTGTCGCGGAAGTCGAATTCGGTGGTGCGCTCGCCGCGCACGAAGGCCGCGCCGTTCTTGTACTGGAAGCCGGCTTCGACCACGTCCTGCAGCAGGCCGGCCGCTTCGATGTACTCCATGCTCTGCGGCAGCAGGCTCTCACCGATGGAGAAGCGCGGGAACTGCTGGCGCTCCAGCATCAGCACCTGGCGGCCCTGCTGGCGCAGCATGGCGGCGGCCACGGAGCCGGCAGGGCCGGCACCGATCACCAGGATTTCAGTTGTTTCCAGTGCTGCGCTCATCGATGCATCCTTGATCAAGAAATAGGGGGAGTCCGGCGCGGTCGCTCAGTGCGGCGCGTCGTGCGGTGGCGGGCGGAACAGCGGCGAGATCAACCAGACCAGGCCGATGCCGAACAGCAGGGTGAGGCCGAACGCGCGCAGCGCCGGCGTGGCCGACAGGCCCAACAGGCCGAACGACAGCCAGGTGCTGGCCGCGCCGACGCAGACCGCCAGCCAGGCGCTGGCATCGCCGCGGTGTTCGATCAGGAAGATGCCGTAATCGATGCCCATGCCGAGCAGCAGCATCAACGCCAATACATTGAACAGCTGCAGCGGCTGTCCGAACAGGCCGAGCAGGCCCAAGGTGAGCGCGCCGGCCGCCAGCGTGGGAGCGAACACGCGCCATGCCTGCCCGCGGTAGCGCCAGTACAGCACCGCGAACACCAGCACGATGCCGACCAGCAGCAGCGCGCTCATCAGCTTGCGGTAGTGCTTGAGCAGCGCGGAGAAATCGGCGGTGCGGTCGACCCAGCGCACGCCGTCGATGCCCTTGGCCTGCGCTTCGAGCAGCGTCAGCGCATCGGCGCGGGAGAGATCATCGACCATCACCACCGAGGCCATGCCCTTGCCCACTTCGCCCAGCCACAGGTGGCGGAACGGCATGGCGGCGGGCGACGCCAGGAACGCTTCTGCCTGCAGGTCGTGTGCCGCGTAGTCCGGGCGCTGCACAGTTTCGCCGACGGTGTCGCTGACGGCGGCAAGTACCTGCGGCTCGACCCGCGCGGTCAGCGCGGCATCGGCATGCTGGCGCTGCACCGACGGCAGCCACTCGCTGATCGCGCGGTAGCCGCCGATCTGCTTGTTGGCCGAGAGCACGCTCAGGCGCTCGATCAGCGCTTCTTCGCGTTCCAGCACCTGTTCGGCGTTGTCGCCCTGCACCAGGTAGAACTGCGCAGGGCTGGGCATGCCCAGCATCTGGCTGATGCGGATCTGCTGGTTGATCAGCGACATCGGCGAGGACTGCAGACTGCGCAGGTTGTCGTCCGCGGTCAGGCGCAGCATGCCAAGGCCCGACAGCACCACCACCGCACCCAGGAACAGCCCGACCGGGCGGCGCCCGTGCAGGCGCGGCCAGCGCTCCAGCGTGGCGCCCAGCCAGCGCGCGAAGCGGGTACTGCGGATTTCGCCGCCATCCAGCCACGGGAACCAGAAGATCACGGTCAGGAACGCGCCGGCCAGGCCCACTACGGAGAACAGCGCCATCTGGCGCAGGCCGGGGAACGGGGCCAGGCCCAGCGCGAGGTAGGCCAGCGCGCTGGTCACCAAGGCCAGCCACAGGCCGGGCAGCAGGTGCCGCAGCAGTTTCCAGCGGCGGTCAGCCGGCTCGGCCTGCCGTGAGGCGAACCAGTGAATGCCGTAATCCTCGGCGACGCCGACCAGCGAGGCGCCGAACACCAGGGTCAGCACGTGCACCTTGCCGAACACCAGCACGGTCACCGCCAGCGCCACGCCGCAGCCGATCAGCAGCGAGGCGGCCACCAGCAGGATCGGGCGCAGCGAACGGAACGCAAGCCACACCAGCAGCAGCACCGCCGCCAGCGAACCCCAGCCGATGGTGTTGATTTCCCAGTTGGCCTGCACCGCGGCGGCCTCGGCGTGCAGCGGCACGCCGGCGCGCAGTACTTCCAGGCCGGGCGCGTGCTTGGCTGCGGCTGCGGTGGCAGCGTCGAGCAGCAGGTCAATGTGGCGCTCGCCATCGAGCTGGAACGCGGAACCCAGCGTTTCGTACTGGATGACCGACCAGTGCTTGCCATCGGCGTCGAGCAGGCCGTCGTCGCCCATGCGCAGGCCGGACGCTGCTGCCCTTTCCTGCCACCACTGCGGCCACAGCGACAGCGGGTCCTGCCGCCATTCGGTCAGGCGTGGCGCGCCCATCGGGCCGTACAACGCGGCCAGCGCGGATTCGGACAGGCTTTCTGCCGACTCCTCCTGCAGGCGCTGGCGCTGCTGTCCGGTCAGCAGGCGGTCGCGGTACGGCGCGTAGAACGCGCGCGCCTGGTCGAACCAGCCTTCGATGGAGCCGCTTTCCTGCAACAGCGCCTTGCCCTGCGGATCGTCGCGCAGGCGCTGGCGGAAGGCCTGTTCGGCGGCCTTGGTGGCCGCGCCGTCGGCGCTGCCGAGCAGCACCACGATCTGCCGTGCATTCGCATCGGCGATGCGCCGGGTTACATCGGACAGCAGGCGGTCGTGCGCGTCCTGCGGCAGCAGCGCCAGGATGTCGGTGTCGATCCGCGATTCCTTCGACCACAGCTGCCACTGCTGCACGCCCAGCCCGACCAGCACCAGCAGCCACGCCACCGCCAGCCAGCGCCATGCGCGCTGCAGCCGGCCGTTCTCGCGCCAGGCCGAATTCAACGACTCATTCAAACCGGCGGTCCTCGTCGGCGCTGAGCTGCGCCGGGGTTTCGCCCAGGGCGGTGAAGTGGATGCGGGTGACATCCTGGTTCGCTTCGGTGATCTGCACCTCGCGCACGTAACGGTCGCCGCTCAGCTCGAGCGCGCTGAACACCTTGGCCAGCATCGGCGAGCGCGGGGTAAGGTGCATGCGCCAGCCGTTGTCCGGCAGCGCGTCGACCTTCACCGTGAACTGCGCGGACAGCGCCTGCGCATCGCCGCTCATCAGCGCGAACATGATCGCGTTGACCGAACGCATCGCCGGCTGCTGGCGGCCATCCAGTTCGACCCGGCTGCTGCCATCGCGCTGGCGGCTGAGGATGCGGTCGCGGGTGACCACCACTTCGGAGGGGAACGGCTTGAGCGTGGTCCAGATAACGCCACGGTCCTGGGCCAGCACGAAGCGGCCCTGGGAACGCAGCGGATTCTTGAAGCCGGAAACCTGCTTGTCCTGGCTGAATTCGCCCCGCAGCACGTTGACCTTGGCCACGCGCTGCTTGACCAGGTCCACGCTGGCGGCCGGCGCGGCGAGCACGGGGCTGGCCACGGCCAGCAGCACCAGCACGCCCAGCGTGCGCAGGAAACGGATCATGGCACCTGTACTCCCAGCCGTTCCCAGAGCACCGACGGGCACAGGTACAGCATTTCGTTGGTGGCCGCGTCGACCGCGACCTGGATGGTGTGGGCGCGGGTGAGCACCTGGCCGCTGTCGGCGTCGAAGATCTCGTAGGCGATCTTCAGGCGGTTTTCCCACTCGGTGATGGTGGCGCGCACGCGCAGCGCCTGGCCGTACAGCAGCGGGCGGATGTACTTCACCCGCGCGTCGACCACCGGCCAGATGTAGCCGGAATCGCGCATCTGCGGGTAGTCGTAGTCATGGCGTTGCAGCAGCGCGCAGCGCGCCACTTCGAAGTACTTGAAGTAGTTGCCGTGCCACACCACGTGCATCGGATCGCAGTCGTGGAAGGTCGGCGACAGCGCGACCTCGAAGCTCAGGTCAGGGACGGTCATACAGGCTCCAGCGCTGGCCACGGATATCGTCGAGCAGGCTGCGCAGCTCGCCGTCCAGGGCGCGGTCTTCTTCCACCAGCGCGATGCGTCCGCACAGGTCCTGGTACATGGCGGCCAGGTCGCCGTGCAGGGTGGCGTTCATGCCGACCCGCTCGCGCAGGGCCACGCCCTGGCGCGCGGCGATCAGCATGCCGGCCACCACCTGTTCGGTCAGCTCGATCACGCGCAGGCAGTCGCGCGCGGCGATGGTGCCCATGCTGACCTTGTCCTGGTTGTGGCATTCGGTGGAACGCGAGAACACCGAGGCCGGCATGGTCTGCTTGAGCGCTTCGGCAGTCCACGCCGAGACACTGATCTGCAGCGCCTTCAGGCCGTGGTTGATCGCCGCACGCTCACCGGTGGAGGCCGACAGGTTGGCCGGCAGGCCATGGTTGAAGCGCGCGTCCACCACCAGAGCGAGCTGGCGGTCGAGCAGGTCGGCCAGGTTGGCGATGGTGTTCTTCAGCGCATCCATGGCGAAGGCGATGTGGCCACCGTAGAAATGGCCGCCGTGCAGGATGCGCTCGCCATCGGCGTCGATCAGCGGGTTGTCGTTGGCGCTGTTGAGTTCGGTTTCGATGAACTGGCGCAGGAACGGCAGCGCATCCTGGACCACGCCGATCACGTGCGGGGCGCAGCGCAGCGAGTAGCGATCCTGCAGGCGCTGCTCGTTGCGGGGCGGGCGGTCGCTGTGCAGGTCGTCGCGCAGGCGCGCGGCGATCTGCATCTGGCCCGGATGTGGCTTGGCGGCGAACAGCATTTCATCGAAATGGTGTGCGTTGCCGTCGCTGGCCAGCACGTTGAAGGCGGTCAAGCGGGTCGCCAGCCTGGTCAGGTAATCGGCGCGGTCGTAGGCCAGGCAGGCCAGCGCGGTCATCACCGCGGTCCCGTTCATGATCGCCAGGCCTTCCTTCGGCCGCAGCCGCAGCGGGGCCATGCCGATCTCGGCCAGCACCTCGGCGGCCGGGCGGCGTGCGCCCTGGTACATCACTTCGCGTTCGCCGCAGAGCACGGCGGCCACGTAGGACAGCGGAGTGAGGTCGCCACTGGCGCCGACCGATCCTTCGGCCGGAATCAGCGGCAGCACGTCGTGGCGCAGCAGCGTGGCCAGACCCTGCAGCAGCGGATGGCTCACGCCCGACATGCCACGCACCAGCGAGGCCAGGCGCGCGGCGATGACCGCACGGGTCTCCTGTTCGTCCAGGAAGCGGCCCAGGCCACAGCCGTGGTAGGTGAACAGATGGTGCGGCAGTTCGGCCACCAGTGCCGGTGGAATGTTGACCGTGCACGAATCGCCGTAGCCAGTGGTCACGCCGTAGATCACCCCGTCCTCGCGCAGCAGGCGATCGAGGAAATCGGCACCGCGCTGGATGCGCGCGGTGAATGCCGGGTCGTCGCTGACCACGGCGTCGGCCTGGCGCTGCGACAGCGCGACCACGTCTTCAATGGTCAGCGGCGCATCGCCGAAGCGGAGCGTCCGGGCCGGGGTGGAGCCTGCATTACGTGCCATGAGATGCCTGATCCCAGAAGGGGAAGAAGTTGAACCAGTCCAAGGGGGCTTCGGTGACCTGGAGTTCCAGCCACCGGGCGAAATGTTCGGCCTGCGCGGTCAGCGCGGCATCGCGCGAGCCGCGCGGCAGGGTGATGCGGTCGCTGAAGTGCTCGAAGCGCACGCGGTAGCCCTTGCCTTCGTGCAGGCAGGCCATGGTGTACACGGGGCAGGCCAGCGCCGAGGCGAGTACATAGGCGCCGATCGGAAACTGCGCGGTATGGCCCAGGAACGGTGCCGGCACGGTGCGCCCGCCGCGCAGCGGCACGCGGTCGCCGACGATGGCCACGAATCCGCCGGCCTGCACGCGGCGCTGCAGCTCCACGGCGGTGGCCGGGCCCATGTCGGTGACCTGCATCAGTTCGACCGAGGCCAGCGGATCCAGCCGCTGCATGAGCCGGTTGAAGCGCTGCGCATGCGCGGTGTGCACCAGCACGGTGATGTGGAAGCCGGGCACCTGCTCGGCCAGCACCTGGCACAGCTCCAGGCAGCCGATGTGCGCGGTGAGGATCAGCCCGCCTTCGCGGCGTGCGATCTTTTCCAGCATCAGGTCTCGCTGCAGCCGGATGCGCTCGGGCGGGTAGCGCCCGCCCAGGCCCAGCAGCTTGTCCAGCAGCGTATCTGCGAACAGCGCGAAGTGTTTCAGGCTGGTCCAGCGCCCCGGCGAGCCGCCGAGCACGCCGGTGTGCGCCTGCAGCCGCTGCAGGTACTGCAGCGAGGCGCGGCGCGCCACGCCGTTGCTCAACCAATGGCACAGGACCACCGGGTATACGCACAGGCGGAACGGCCAGCGTCCGAACCAGCGGTGCACCCAGCACAGGAACAGCACCCCGGCGGCCGAGGTGGTCTCGCCCAGGTCGGCCCAGTGCGGGGCGTTGGCCGGCGCCGGTGCGTTCATGCCGTCGCGGCTCCTGCGAGGCGGCGCCACAGCAGGCGCGGGGCGCGCCGCAGCATGCCGAAGAAAAGGCGGGTGTGCATGCGGCTGATGCGCACGTTGTCGCGCCACACATCGAAGTGCGACACGCCATCGCTGGGATAGGTCACCCGGGTGGGCAGGCTGATTACCTGCACACCACGCCAGAACAGCCGCACCAGGATCTCGCTGTCGAAATCCATGCGCCGGCCGATGGTTTCCTCGCCCACCAGGCGGGTGACCGGCGCCAGCGGATACAGCCGGAAACCGCACATCGAATCGCGGATCTGCAGCGACAGCGTATTGATCCAGACCCAGATATGGGTGGCATAGCGCCCGTACAGGCGTGCCTTGGGCACGCTGTCGTCGTAGACCGGAATGCCGCAGATCACCGCCTGCGGGTGCTGCGTGGCCAGGGCCACGAAGCGCGGAATATCGGCCGGGTCGTGCTGGCCGTCGGCATCGATCTGCAGCACGTGGGTATGCCCACGCCGCGCCGCTTCAGCGAAGCCGGCCAGCATCGCGCCGCCCTTGCCCTGGTTCACCGCCAGGCGCAGCAGGCCGACCTGGTCCGGGTGTGCCTGCGCCAACGCCTGCAGCACCTGCGCGCAGGCCGGGTGCGAGCCATCATCCACCAGCAGGCACGGCAGGCCACTGGCACGCACGCCCTGCACCACCGCGCCGATGGCGTGTTCGTGGTCGTAGACGGGAATCACCACCAACGGCTCAAGCATCGCCGAACACCACCCGCCCGCTGGCATGCACGCCGTGGTCGGAGACATAGCGGAAGCTCAGCACCGATTTCAGCGCATCCCAGCCCAACGTCAGCTGCAGGCGGTCGCCCGGCCGCGCCACGTGCTGGAACTTCAGGGCGTCCATCCGCTCGAAACGCGGCGGCATGGCGAAGGCTTCGCGCGCGTAATGGATCGCCCAGTCCAGCTGGACCACCCCGGGCAGGATCTTCGCCTGCGGGAAGTGGCCATCGAAGGCGACCAGGTCGGGTTCGAGCGGGAGCACCAGCACGGCGGCGTCGGCGGCGCGCTGCTGCCACTGTGCCACCGGCAGCAGCGGCCGGAACAACGCTTCCAGCGCGGCGGCGGTGATCTTGCCCTGCGCGTTGTACGGCAGTTCGTCGATGAAGCGCCAGCGCCGGGGGCGGGTCACCGCATCATGGCTGTGGGCCAGGTGCGCACCCAGCGCCTGCGACAGCTGGCGGCGCTGTGCATCGGTCCACTGCGCCACGCCACCGTTGTGCGGCACCACCACGGCGGCAAGCTGTTCGCGCGCGCCCTGCAGCACCAGCACGCGCACGTCCTGTACCTGTGGGTGCGCGCGCAGCTGCTGTTCCAGCGCGTCGAGCGAGACCCGGCGCTCTTCGATCTTGACGATGCGGTCGGCGCGCCCGAGCAGGCGGAAGCTGCGCCCGGCATCGGCCTCCACGCGGTCCTGGGTCTGCCACCAGGCGTCGTCGACCAGGTGCGGCGAGGACACGGCCAGGCAGCCTTCCTCGATCCGCCAGGACACGCCCGGCAGCGGGTGCCACTGCGGCTGTTCGGCGCTCCATTGGCGCCAGGCGATGCCGCCGGTTTCGCTGCTGCCGAACACTTCGGTGGGTGCCACGCCAAGCAGTGCGCGGGCCTGCAGCGCGGCCTCGCTGGGCAGCGGGCCGCCAGAGGAAAACACCGCGCGCAGCTGGCCGCCCAGCGATGACCAGTCCAGCTGTTCGGGCAGGCGCTTGAGATGGGCCGGAGTGGCGACCAGCACCGAGGGCTGGTGCGCCAGCGCGCTGACCAGGTCTTCATGGAAGAAGCGGCGCGGCTGGATCGCGCGACCCGCCGCCAATGGCCACAGCACCCGGAACAGCAGGCCGTAGATGTGCTGGTGCGAGACCGTGCCGTGTACCTGCGCGCCATCGAGCTGATCACCGAACGCGGCCTGCAACGCATCCACCTCGCGGGTCAGCTGGCGCATGCGCTTGCTGATCGCGCTGGGCGCACCGGTGCTGCCGGAGGTGAACACCACCAGTTCCAGCGCGTCTTCGTCCAGCACGGCCAGCTCGGCCTGAGGGTCGGCGGCGTCGCGCGGCTGCAACGGCGCGAAATGCGCCGGCACGTCACCGGCGAAGCCGGCCACGCGCGGGGCCAGCCCGTCCAGGGTGGCCGGCAGGTTGTCGCCGCCCAGGAACACCCGCTTGCCGGCATGCCAGGCACCGAACAGCGCGGCGGCGAAGTCCAGGGTGTCGTCGAAATAGAGCGCCCAGTCGCGGCCAGGCGCGGCGGCGAAGGCCTGCTGCCAGCCGATGACCCGGGTGCGGAACTGCGGGTGCGCCACGGCACTGCCTGCCGCATCGATGCCGACGATGCGTTCGGCCCGGGGCAGCTGCGCCAACCGGTCCAGCGCGATCCACTCAGCCATGCGCGTGTGCCGCCTTCACCCGCCGCCGCACCAGCCATTCACCACCAAACAGGACACCCATCATCACGTACGCCAACAATCCGTTGTAGAGCGCCCAGACCTGGTTGGAGGCCCAGAACGCCGTGAGCAGGGCCAGGCCCCCGTTGAGAACAAAAAAGCCGCACCACACCTGGGTGACACGGCGGGTATAGACCACGGCGAACGGCGGCAGTTCCGGCTCGCTCAAGCGCGCCAGCCGCTCCACCGCGCTGGGCGGGAAACGCAGGCTGGTGGCAAAGATCACCAGCATCACCGCATTGACCAGCGCCGGGTACAGCTTCAACGGCAGCGCCTGGTTGAACGCGGTGGCCAGCAGGGCCAGCACGCCGGCGCCGATCGCGGCGGCCCACCACACCGGCTGGCGGGTGGTCAGTGCGCGCAGCGCGGCCAGGGCGAACAGCAGCAGGGCCATCCAGCGCGGCTCGAAGCGTCCCAGCGAGAGATACACCACCAGCGGGTACGCCAGCGACAGCACTGCAAACGCCGCGACGCGTACCCGGACCATGGTCGATCTTCAGCGGCGGCCGTCAGGCGGCCGCTTGCCCGGGCAGCAGCCCATGCACCACATCGACGATGTCCTGCACGGTGCGGACCGCCTTGAAGGCTTCCGGCTGCAGGTTGCGGCCGAGCAGCGGCTTGAGCTGCACGATCAGATCCACGGCATCGATGCTGTCGATGTCCAGGTCGTCGTACAGGCGGGCCTGCGGCGTGATGCGCACCGGTTCGATCTCAAAGCTGTCCTTGAGGATCTTGACGATGCGATCGAAAAGTTCGTTCTTGGTCATGGCAAATCCTGAGACGCCGTTAAGACTGCTGGCGTGCGGCGACAAACTCGCCAAGGGCACGCACGCTGGAAAAATGGCGACGGGTCTCTTCCGAGTCGGCGGACAGGCTGACACCGTACTTTTTCTGCAGGGCCAAACCAAGTTCAAGCGCGTCGATCGAATCCAGGCCCAGCCCCTCCACGAACAGGGGTGCGGCGGCGTCGATGTCGTCCGGAGTGATGTCTTCCAATGAAAGCGATGAAATGATCAATTCCTTGATCTCGTGCTCAAGTGCCTGCACGGCTTGGTTCTCCAGCGAAGTCAAAGTAGTGGGCAAGGTGATCGGTCACGCGCCGGGCCGCCAAGGCATCCCCCCTGGGCGTATCGTCGGCCCCGGTCAGGAACGGGGCGATCGGGAGATCTTCCCCGACTTCCAGCTGAACGTGAAAACGCCGTGATGGCACACGATACCATTTCTGGCCCTTGGTCAGGGTAGGCGGGGTGCAGGTGATCCTGACCGGGGTAATGTCCAACCGGCCCCGCACGGCAATGTTGGCGGCGCCGCGCTGCAGCCGCAGCGGCTGTCCCGGGACAGTGCGGGTGCCCTCCGGGAAGATCACCAGGTTGCCCCCGGCCTTGACGGCGGCGATGCAGTCATCGATCAGCCCCGCCCCGTCGCTATTGGCCACGTAGCCGGCCGCGCGGACCGGGCCGCGCATGAAGGGGTTGCAGGCGACAGCCTGCTTCACGACGCAATCGGCGTTGGGCAGCTGGGCGATCAGCAGCACCACGTCGATCAGGGTGGGATGGTTGGCCAGGATCAGCAGACCGTTGCGCTGCAGGCGTTCGGCGCCTCGGATCTCGTACGTCATCACCCCCAGCCAGCGCATCAGCGCGACATGGCTGGCGAAACTGAATTGGACCAGCCGGCGCGCCAGGGTGCGCCGCCGGGCCGTGTGGCGGACCAGCAGCAGCAGCGGAAACAGCAGCCCACCCAGCAGCAGCCCGCCGATCCCGAAGGCGGCGAAACTGACGCCGGTGCCGACCACGCGCCAGGCGTGGTCGAGGCGGGCGCGCCAGCGCTCAGCCATGGCGCTGCCAGGACCACTGCTGGCCATCGGCCTGGAACTGCAGCGCCGGCTCGCCAGACAGCAGGAAGCGCAGCGCGTCCAGGCTGTGCGGCAGCGCGCCGGGCGGGCTGTCCTGCCCGCCCCGGCCCCAGCCCAGCGACAGCCGGGTGCCCGGCGCATCGGCGCGGGCCAGCCGCCAGCACCAGGCGAAGAAGGGGTCAGGCTCATCGGCGAACCCGGCGTACACCGCCGGCAGCGGCGATTCGTAGGCGATCACGCGCACTTCCGGGGCGCCATCGGCGAGCAGCCCGAACGCCTCCACGCAGGCGGCCTCCACCGTGCCCCGGCCGCCGGCCAGGGCCAGGTAGTTGCCGCGCTGGCCGCGCGCGATCGAATACAGCGCGGCCACCGCGTTATGCACCGACAGGCCAAAGCCGGTGGGCGACATCGGGGCATCCTGGCGCAGGGTATCGAGCAGTTCCATCGAACGGGCCACGTCGCCATGCCGGGACGCGAACACCAGCGGCACCTGGCCGGCATCGTCGGGCTGTTCACACCAGCACGCGGCCTGGATGGCCATGCGGCCCAAGCGCTCGATGCGGCGGCGTTGCATGGCCGGCACTTCCGGCAACGCAGGCGTGTCGTCGCCTTCGGGCAACGCCGGTGCGTGGGCCCACGCCTGCCAATCCGATTTCGTGGTCAGTCCCGGTGCCCAGGCCGACCAATCCACAACAGAGAACTCGATCATTCACGCCAACATGGTTATGGGCACCTGGACAGCACGAGCCTTGGTGGCAACGCGGATCGGCTCCCCCATTCCAGCCGGCCCACGCCTGTCTTCGACATCGTCCGGCGTGTTCGGCACGCCGCGAAAGGAGCGCACGCTATCATGACACCCTCGGCACTGGCAGTTTTCACAATCTGAAATGAGTAGCACGATCCACAGCGTAGCGGCCGCGCAGGTCCTTTCTCCCTCGGCAGACCCCGCGCTGTTCCGTGCGTTTTATGCCCCCGCTGCTGAACGCGATGCCGCCCTGGCCGACCCGCGCACGCTGGCCGTGTTCGGCTTTTCGGCCGCTGCCGCGCCCTGCGACGACCCGCGCTGGCTGCAGGTGCCGCTGGCCGAACAGGGCCCGGCGCAGGTCGAGATCTGGCAGGGCGCCAGCCCGGTGCAGCACGGCGTGCGCGGGGGCGTGCGCTGGTCGGCCAACGACACGTTGCTGTTCGGCGCGATCGAAATTGACGAGGTCGACGGTGATATCGAATCAGCCGCGGCGGATGCCTACGCCCAGATGAGTGGGTTTCTGGCCAACTGCGGTTTCCCGCACCTGCTGCGCACCTGGAACTACCTGGACGCGGTGACCGAAGGCGACGGCGACCAGGAACGCTACCGGCGCTTCTGCGTGGGCCGGGTGCGTGGGCTGCGCGAGCTGGACGAGGCCGCCCTGCCGGCGGCCACCTGCATTGGCCGTTTCGATGGCGTACGCCGGCTGCAGGTGTACTGGCTGGCGGCCCGCGAGGCCGGCCTGCCGCTGGAGAACCCCCGCCAGGTCAGCGCGTTCCGCTACCCGCGCCAGTACGGCCCGCAGTCGCCCAGCTTCTCGCGCGCCCTTTTGCCGCCGCCTGCCACCGGCCTGCCGCTGTTGCAGTCAGGCACGGCGGCCATCGTCGGGCATGTCTCGCAGCACACCGGGTCGGTGGCCGAGCAGCTGGAAGAGACCCTGACCAACCTGCAGAGCCTGGTGGACGCCGCGCGCCTGCAAAGGCCGGGGTTGCCGGCCACGCTGGGGGCGGAATCCGTGTTGAAGGTGTATGTGCGCCGGGCCGAGGACATGCCGGCGATTGCAGCGCGAATGGCCGACCTGCCGGGCAGCCCTGCCTTCGTGGTGCTGCACGCCGAGGTGTGCCGCGCCGAATTGCTGGTCGAGATCGAAGGCCTGCACGGGTGACGCGCGTGACGACCAACGGTCGTCACGCGGACCCGGTCAATGGTATCCGGCGTCCGCGCGGACCTTGCCGCGGAATACGCGGTACGACCACGCCGTGTAGCCCAGAATCACCGGCAGCAGCACCACCAGGCCGACCAGGCTGAAGCCCATCGACGAGGCCGGCGCCGCCGCCTGCCACAGGGTCATGCTGGGCGGCAGCAGGTAGGGCCACATGCCCAGCACCAGTCCGATGAAGCCGAGCACGAACAGCGCCAGCGTGAGCAGGAACGGCGGCAGGTCGCGGCGCGGGTGCATGGCGCTGCGCCACAGCGCCACCGCTACGCCCAGGGTGAGCAGCGGCACCGGCGACAGCCACCAGAAGTTGCCGTCGCTGAACCAGCGCGCCATCAGGCGCGAATCCAGGAACGGCAGCCACGCACTGACCAGCCCCATGAACACGATCACCGCCACCACCAGCGGCCGGGTCAGGGTGCGCGCGAAGGTCTGCTCGCGGCCTTCGGTCTTCAGGATCAGCCAGGTGCTGCCCAGCAACGCATAGCCGAACACCACCGCCGCGCCGGTCAGCATCGAGAATGGGCTGAACCAGCCGAACGGCCCGCCCACGTACTGCCCGTCCACCACCTGCAGGCCCTGCACCAGCGCACCCAGGATCACGCCCTGGGCAAACGCGGCCAGCACCGAGCCCAGCCCGAAGGCCACGCTCCACAGCCGCCGCGAACGGTGCGCCTTGAAGCGGAATTCAAACGCCACCCCGCGGAACACCAGCGCCACCACCAGCAGCAGCACCGGCAGGTACAGCGCCGACAGCAGCGCGGCATAGGCCTTGGGGAAGGCGGCCATCAGCCCTGCACCGCCCAGCACCAGCCAGGTTTCGTTGCCGTCCCAGATCGGCGCGGCGGTATTCATCATCACGTCGAGCTGTTCTTCATCCTCTGCCATCGGCGCGAGGATGCCGATGCCCAGCACGAAGCCATCCAGCACCACGTACATCAGCACGCCAAAGCCGATTACCGCGAACCATGCCACCGGCAGCCAGGTCGTCATCTCCATGTCAGCGCTCCTCCAGCGGCTCGTCGGCACCGGACAGCGGCCGCGCCGGGGTGTGGCTGCCGTCTTCGATCGGCGGTTGCTGGTCGTGCGGCTTGGGCCCGGTACGGATGATCTTGACCAGGTACCAGATGCCCCAGCCGAACACGAACGCGTAGCCGACGACGTACACGCCCAGCGACAGCGCGGTCATCCATGCGCTCTGCGGGCCCACCGCATCGGCGGTGCGCAGCACGCCGTAGACCACCCACGGCTGGCGGCCCATTTCGGTGACGAACCAGCCCGACACCAGCGCGATGAAGCCGCTGGGCAGCATCCAGTTCCAGCCGCGCACCAGCCAGCGCGATTCCAGCAGGCGGCCGCGCCACCACTGGAAGGCGGAAGCCCAAGCCAGCAGCAGCATCAGCGTGCCCAGCCCGACCATGATGCGGAAGGCGAAGAACACCGGCACCACCGGCGGCCGCTCGCTGGCCGGAACCGAGGTGAGCGGCTCAAAGGTGCCATCGAAGGAATGGGTCAGGATGAGGCTGCCCAGGCGCGGAATGGCAATCTCGAAGTCGTTGCGCTCGGCCTTCTCGTTGGGCACCGCGAACACCACCAGCGGCACGCCTTCGCCCTCGCCTTCGGCATGCCAGTGCGCTTCCACCGCCGCGATCTTCATCGGCTGGTGCTTGAGCGTGTTCAGACCATGCATGTCGCCCACGAAGATCTGCACCGGCACGGTGAGCGCGGCGAAGGCCACCGCCGCCAGCAGCATGGTGCGCCCGGCTTCAACATGCCTGCCCTTGCGCAGGTACCACGCCCCCACCCCGCCGAT